>CAZAJU010000083.1:2212-8925 GCA_964485455.1 uncultured Tissierella sp. | reverse complement strand
CAGTGGGTACTATTAATTGTACCCACTGCTTTGTTATTACGAATAGGAAAGTCCTACTATTTTAGTCTTTGATTTTAGGGACTTCCTGTAAATGAGTAACAAGAAAAGCCACATCTAATGCTTCTTTAGAAGCTTTTCTTATCTTATTTGGTCTAATACCTGATTCATTTGTTCATAAGTCATCATACCCGGTACTCCACCTAGTAAAATACCTTCAGGGTCTATAAAGTATGAAGTCGGATAACCACTTACCAAATAGGTTTGTGATATGTTACCATCCTCATCAAGGACTACATCAAAGGTATATCCTCCATCCTTTATATACTTTTCTACAGTGTTTTTATCCTCCATAACATCAACTGCCAATACTACTAAGTCTTCATTTTCATCATCAAGCTTTTGAAGGTCGGGCATCTCCATATCACAATATCCACACCAAGTAGCCCAAAAGTTAACCAATACTATCTTTCCTCGATAATCTGAAAGGGATACTTCCTCCCCATCCAAATTCTTAAGAGTAAAATCTGGTGCAGGCTTTCCGGAAGCAAATTCTGATTCTTTTGTGGTAACTTCTTGAGGTGGTGTAACTGGTTCCTCAGCAGGCTCTTCTGACTCCACTACAGGTGTTGTAGGTTTCTCAGGCTCAGTTTTTTTATCAGTGTTACACCCAGCCAATGACAATAATCCAACTACTACTAATCCAACTAGTAAAATTAAACGAACTTTTCTAATATCAATCTCCCCCTAGAGTAATAGTCTGCTAATATTTATGACCTTATTAAAAAATATCAATAGTCCAAAGACTACCATAATAATACCACTAACCTTAGGTAAATACTTCATAATACTATCGCTCTTATTAAGAAACTTATCAAATAAATTTATAAATAATGCAGTTAGGATAAATGGTATTCCCATACCTATTGAATAAACTAACAATAATTTAATACCCATAGCAATAGTTTCTGAACCACCAGCATATATGAGAATTGAAGCTAGAACCGGGCCAAAACAAGGTGTCCATCCAGCTGCAAATGCCATTCCAACTAACATAGAACCAATCCAGCTTGTTACTTTTCTTGGCTTTGATAGTCTTTTACTAAAATTTAGAAAACTTATTCTAAATATGCCCATCATATTTAAACCAAAAGCAATTATTAAAAGGCCACTTATCCTTGAGAATATTTCCTTATTTTTAATAAATACCTTTCCTAGAAGTGTAGCTGAGGAACCCATTATAATAAATACTATGGTAAATCCAGATACAAATGCCAAGGTTCTGATTAAAGCAAATAACCTTCTGTTTGAGACATCCTCTTCAGAAACCGTCCCAGTAATATACATAATATAGCTAGGTATCATAGGCAATATGCATGGTGAAAAAAAGGATAGAAATCCTGCACCAAAAGCTATTGGCATTGAAACATCCATCGCAAACATTAAATCCCTCCAATCTATGCAATCTTTTTGCAATCTTAATTTTTTTACCCAAATTACACTAATAAAATCATTAAATATATCTATTTGATTTTTTGGATTAGAAAATTATATAAATATTAATACCCTTGACATTAAGTTATTAAAGTTATATACTAATGAATAATTTCAAATTTCTTATCAAGAGCGATGGAGGGACCTGGCCCAATGAAGTCCAGCAACCGTTACAATATGTATTTGGTGCTAAATCCAGCGGTATTTTACCGATAGATGAGATTGCATTGTTCATAAGCCTTTCCATTTATGGGAAGGCTTTTTTATGACCTAACCCGATTTGTGCTTTTTACAAATCGATGTGACTGGAAGGTGCAATAGATTTGATGCATTATACTGCGGCAAAGCGAGCAAATAAAATTGTATTTCGAAACTGCGCTAATTTAGGGTGTTATTATATGTTAATTAAAGATTTATTATAAACAAAAAGAACATATCCACTATAAGAGGTGTACTAACAGATGATAAATCAAGATCAAATTAATTCTAATGAACTTTCCGGCATTTTTAATATTGGCAAGGAAGACCTTAAGGATTCACTAAAATTAAATAAAAATGAGATTCTAAGATATTTATCCTATAATGATAATTCCCTAGATGAAGAAATGAACCAGCTTATAGACTCATGTATGAAAGAGATTATGGAAATAAGCCAATTTAAGTATGTCTATGGCATTTTTGAAGTTGAAGATGCTGGTACATCTCTCTCTCTTAAAAATAGTACTATAGAGCTTAAGGGTAATGCCATAAGAGAACATCTTAAAACATCTCAATATGTTGCTGCAATGGCTACAACATTAGGCGTTGAGGTAGAAAGCAAAATTAAATACTATGGTAAGACCAACCTTACTCGAGGAGTAATTCTGGATTCCTGTGCAACTGCATTAGTAGAAGAGTTATGTGATTATGTGGAAAAAAAGATTGAACAAATTGCCCTAGATGAAGGCTTCAAGATTACTTCTAGATTTAGTCCTGGATATGGAGACCTTCCCATCACCACTCAAGGACAAATACTTAATTCACTAAATACATCCAGACTTATTGGACTTAATGTATCAGAAACTTCCATCCTTCTGCCTAGAAAATCCGTTACAGCATTTATCGGATTAACTAAGGATGGCAAAAAAACGAAGAGAAAATGTAGCAGCTGTAACCTATTTGGAAGCTGCCGATTTTCTAGAGGAGGAGATGATAGCTGTGCTAGATAGATTAAAAAATGAATTCTTATTTTTCGATGGAGCAATGGGTACTATGCTTCAACATGCAGGTTTAAAAACAGGAGAGCTGCCTGAATCCTATAATATTACAAAGCCAGAAATTATATTAAATATCCACGAGAAATATCTCCAAGCAGGTGCTGATATCATTACTACAAATACCTTTGGAGCAAATAGGCTTAAGCTAAAAGATACTAATTATTCGGTAAACCAGGTAATTGAAGAAGCGGTAGCTCTGGCTCGAAAGGCTATTGGAGAAAATTCCAACAAATATATTGCTTTAGACATTGGACCTATAGGAACACTTCTGTCACCACTTGGGACTCTAAGCTTTGAAGATGCCTATGAAATCTTCAAGGAACAAGTAATTGCAGGATCAAATTCAGGCGCAGATTTAATCCTAATTGAAACAATGAGCGACCTTTATGAGGTAAAGGCTGCAATCTTGGCTGCCAAGGAAAATACAGACCTTCCTATATTCTGTACTATGACCTTTCAGGATGAAACAAGAACCTTTACTGGAACTGATGCAATAACCATGGTCAATGTTCTTGAAGGCTTGGGGGTAAATGCTTTAGGAGTTAACTGCTCCCAAGGCCCTGGAGAATTACAGCCTATTGTAAATGAAATACTTAAATATTCTTCTATTCCTGTTATTGTTCAAGCTAATGCAGGACTTCCCAAGTCAGGTAGGAATTTAGTAGAATATGACATAGAGCCTGTTGAATACGCCACTGAAATAGAAATAATGGCTAATAATGGTGTATCCATCTTCGGGGGATGTTGTGGTACTACTCCAGAATATATAAGTACAATTAAAGAAAAGCTTAAAAATAAAAAGCCCTCTCAACCTGTAGTGAAAAGATTTACAGCCTGCTCTTCTTCCACCGAGACTGTAATATTGGGTGACGAAGTTAAGATAATTGGAGAAAGAATCAACCCTACAGGGAAAAAAATCCTTAAGGAAGCACTAAGAAACAAGGATTTAGATTATATAATTAGAGAAGCTATAGCACAGAAGGAAACTGGTTCAGATATACTGGATATAAATGTAGGACTTCCCGACATAGACGAAGTATCTATGATGACTAATGCCATAAGGGAAATTCAGTCGATTTTATCCATTCCTCTTCAAATAGATAGTCCTAAGGAGGAAGTAATCGAATCCGCTCTAAGAATTTATAATGGAAAGCCTATTATCAACTCTGTAAACGGAAAGAAATCAAATATGGATATAATTCTTCCGTTGGTAAAGAAATATGGTGCCCTTGTTATTGGTCTTACACTAGATGAGGATGGTATACCTAAAACTGCTAAAAAGCGTCTAGAAATAGCAACAAAGATTATTGAAACAGCTAAGGAATATGGAATCCCTGAGGAGAATATCCTAATTGATCCACTAGTTCTTACGGCATCTGCAGAACAGGAAAATGTGCTTGAAACTCTAAAGGCTATACCTCTTATAAAATCCAAGTATAATGTAAAGGTAGTTCTTGGAACCAGCAATGTATCCTTTGGACTACCTAACCGAAAGATTATTAACACTACTTATCTAGCTATGGCTTTAGGCTATGGATTAGATGCACCCATTACTGATTCAACTAATGAGGCACTAATGGATGTCATAAGATCTTTCAAGGTACTGGCAAATCAAGATAAGGGATGTAATGATTTCCTTAAGAATTACAGCACAGCCACTAGTACTATAGAGTCTGCAAAAGCTTCCGAGCTGGACCTAAAGAATATTATTATGAAGGGTTTAAAGGACGAGGCTGGCAAAAAGACTGAGGAACTCCTTATGAACCTTGAGTCCTTAGAGGTTGTAAATCAGTATATTATCCCAGCTTTAGACGTGGTAGGAGACAGATATGAAAAGAAGGAGATATTCTTGCCTCAGCTTATTAGAAGTGCTGAAACTGCAAAGAAATCCTTTGATGTTATAAAGAAAAAATCTATACTTAATGGCTCAGATAAAGAAAACCATGGAAAAATCATCCTAGCTACAGTCCAAGGAGATATTCATGATTTAGGAAAAAATATAGTAAAGTTGATTTTAGAGAACTATGGATATGAAATAATTGACCTGGGTAAGGATGTTCCTATAGAGGTGGTAGTATCAAAGGTTAAGGCTGAGAATGTGCCCCTTGTAGGACTTAGTGCTCTTATGACAACTACTGTATCAACAATGGAGGATACTATTAAGGAACTTAGAAATCAATGTCCGGATACTAAAATAATGGTTGGAGGAGCTGTTCTAAGTCCTGAATATGCTCAGATGATTGGAGCCGATTACTATGCAAAGGATGCCCGTGAAGGTGTTGATATTGCAAAGCTTATCTTTAAAAACTAAAAACAAGTCCAGGAAGGAATTTCCTGGACTTGTTTTGTTACTATTTATAATCCTTTTCTTTAGCTATGGCTTTGTCCCTTATTTCTTCTCTCATCCCTGACAGGGCCTGTTCTCTTCTCTTATTCTTTTCTATTAATTCCCTTTTTTCCTTCTCATCATCAGTTTTATCAATCATATCTTCCGTTGCTCTATAATTGGAAATAGTATGATTGATATTATATTGAATCTTTTCTACATTATCTCTTCTATCGTCTGGCTTTGGTTTATTATCCATTTTCAATCTCCTCTTGTTGCAACTCTTAATTAAAAATTGTAACTTCTAGACAAACCAAAATTATAGAGGTTTTTTTACCTCATTTTTATTATGGCATTAAATCGATTTATTATACAAAAAAGTCTAGAGAAATTCTCTAGACTTTTTTATTAAACAGTAAATTTTACGATTAAACTTGGATCCAATACTCTAAATGTGAAGGATTCTGTTGCAAAGAATCTAACCTTCTCCTTATCATGGCTCTGATATCCTATTGATAAATCTCTACCTATTGTTAATTCAAGGTTTTCATTGTTAAAAGGCAATAAATATGCACCATCTGAATTATGGCTATATATAATTTTTCCTCCAATTAAATCTGTTATTTTCTTTACAAGCGGATACTCAGCATTAGCTAAAAGTATTCTCTTATATATATCATCATTCACAATCAAAGCAAATGGTGGCTCCAAAAAAGACTTCCTAAGCTCAATAATTCCATTTATAACTGCATCTAATATATGTGTGGATTCCTTCCCAAAAGGAATATCCTTAGTAGTCTTAGAATCATCTAAACCATGAATTCCAGCACCTGCTAAGCCTTTAAATATAGCATTATCTTCAAATTGAGCTATTTCCTTCATAGCTTTATCTAATGGCTCATAGTTTATATCTTTAGCTCCTCTAGCTATATTGTCTAGCTCCCATCTTTCCAAATCAAATTCTACTCTGGATTCAACTAATGGTTGAACTTTATATATTCCAAAATCCACTCCATCCTTGTTCTGAATATTTGATAACCTACCTTCAGTTATAACATTATAGTCAAGACCCATCGGTCCATTTACTCTAACTACTTTTCTTGCTGAAAGAAAAGTTTTAAGGATTTGTGTTGCTCTTTCATCTATTTCTGCCCAAGCTTCACTTGAAATTGGTGCTAATTCTCTATAAAGCATAATATTCCTCCTCTATTTTAAATCTCCAATATTTAATCCTGAATTGCCTGACTCAGAACTAGAACCTACTGAGCCTTCTTCGATTTCTGTTATAGGTCCTTGAGTAAATAAGTATGTTCTTAACTCTTCATCCCACTTATCCATATTTCTTCTAAGCCATTCTAGACTCATGACAGCATGTTCAATTTCTTCATCCCTATTATGTGCCATAATGGCCTTAAGCTCAGGATCTTGTGTTGCTACTACCCTTTGGTTATACCAATCAACAGCCTCTATCTCTTCTTTTAAACTATTTAGTGCTCTTGATATATTCAAAGCTTTTTCATCTAACTTTTCTACTGGTTCGTGATACTGTGACATTCAATCTCCTCCTATAAACTAATATTAGAAATTTACCCTTCTTTAAGAAATAATAACACCTTTTTAGCTAAAAATAAGAAAAGCTT
>CAZAJU010000083.1:0-2112 GCA_964485455.1 uncultured Tissierella sp. | reverse complement strand
TAATAAAAATCCGGCATAGTTCACTCTCTATGCCGGTTACATATTTACTCCTTATTTTTCATTAAATCCTCTTCACCCATTTCAACTAGCCTTCTAGTCATTAATCCCCCTACAGGACCTGCAGTGAATATATTGTTTACTGGATCATTTGGAGTATTAATGTTATTTTCAAGTCCTAAGTCTTGAGCTATTTCCATTTTTAACTCTTCTAGAGCCTTTGCTGCATTTGGATTTTTAATCTTTCTAGCCATGTTCTCACCTCTGTTTTTGAAGTAGGGTGCATCTGCAACCCTTTGTTCTTATTTTGGATTTTTCATAGGTTTTAATACATTATTTTTAGCAAGGTTATAAATTGCATTGTATTTTTAATCTCATTTAATAATTATTTTTGTTTAATATATAAAATCAAGGAGATAAATATAGTAAAGTAAAACTTCTAAGCATCGATTAAATTAGAGACAGGATTAAAAGTTCACCTAAAATTAACATAACCTTAAATTAATATTAATATATTAATACTATACTTTAGCTAAATAAGATTGAATTATCTGTAAATAAACTATTTTCACAGGGGGGATTCTAATGCTAAATGGTACTCTGATTAGAGAAATAAGGGTTATGAAGGGCTATACTGCTTCAGACATGTCTAAAATTACTCATATCTCAAAGAGCTATATTGAAGAGTTGGAACGAGGAGATAAGGTTAACCCCGCATTTAATAAAGTAGTAATTCTAGCAGAGGCTCTAGGAGTAAAGGTTGATGATTTAATCCTAAGACCTGCAATTCATTAATAGTTTATGGTATGAACAAAAGGTATTCTAAAAATAGAATACCTTTTTATTTATTACAATACTATCACCTAGCTATTAAGAAGAAATATCTATTCTAGTTTAATGATTTAGAAAATATTCCTGTATGGATTAGATTCTCGTTTGAGTTTTCAGATTTAATCAATGTTATGGATCCAACATTTATTACTATTTCACCAATGTCATTCTTAAAATCATCAGGATTAAATATATCCTCCATTTTAACTTTTCTACCAATCGTAAGATGAGGTATATATTCCCTACTCTCTAAATCGAAACCTTTTTCCTTAAGATTTTGATGCAGCTCTTTTTGTAAATCCATAAGATTCTTGTTTTCTTGGATTCCAAGCCAATATATATCTCCGCCATTTCTTTTAAAATATCCTATACCTGAAAGTAATATACTAAAAGCTTCTGCATTTATGGTGTTCATTGCTGCCTTAATATCATCTATTCTATCCTCTGGAATTTCTCCTAAAAATTCCAGTGTAAGATGCATATGCTCCTTATTTATAAACTTACCCTTTTTGGAATAACCCTTTATCCCATCTACTATCTTTAGTACTTGATTTTTAACTTCCTTATCAAAGTTAACAGCTATAAATAATCTCATGTAATCACTTCCTTTAGATTATTATACCATTTAAGTAAATTAATAATCCTAAAAAAAGAAGAACTCTCGTTACCAAGAATTCTCCTTAAAGATTGACTTTCTATTTAATTAGGTCATAAACTTCATTCATATCAGGCAACTGATCACGAGCGTAAATTTTATGGAATATTATATTATGATTTTCATCTAAAACTACATTTGCTCTTTCACATATTCCATCTTCTTCACTGAAAACTCCAAATTTTGAAGCTACTTGTCCATGTGGCCAAAAATCTGATAATAATGTGGTATTCTTAACACCAATCTTTTCTGCCCATGCGTCATTAGCATATATAGAATCTATACTAATTCCTAAAGCAACAGCATTTGAGTCTTGAATTCTTTTGAAGTTCGCTTCCAGAGAACCAATTTGACTCTTTCAAACAGGTGTAAATGCTACAGGATAAAATGATAAAATCACTTTTTTGCCACTCAAACTATCCAAATCTACAATTTCACCTTTTGAATTCATCAACTTGAATTCAGGTGCCTTGTCTCCAACCTTAATACTAGTCATTAAATCATCTCCTTTAGTATATTGTATCCGAAAGTATTTTCTTAATTCTATATTTAATACTAGTTTATAATGATTACAATCTAATGTCAATGGTTAAATTAAATTTATCTATAGTTACAAGACTTTTAATAGA
>CAZAJU010000082.1:0-9042 GCA_964485455.1 uncultured Tissierella sp. | reverse complement strand
CTATTACTACCTACCTGTTTTCGAAAATGGTACCCGACCTGTTAAAGAAGCGGGGGGGACATTTGTAAATCGTTATAAATATCTGAAGGTATGGTAATATATAGGAGGAATACTTGGGAATTTGATCCTTATTTAGGAGGTTAGGCTAAAAATGATAAGGTATATTAAAAAATTAAGAAAGGATTATTTAATCAACCATGTAAAGGCGGCAGTTTTACCCGATTTTAAAAAGTCGCCTATTGTTAGAAAGAGGATGGTTTTCTCCGGAAAGGTCCAAAATGTAGGTTTTAGGTTGGAAATCTTTGAACTAACCAAGAGATTAGGATTATCAGGCTGGGTAATGAATATGGAAGATAAAAGCGTAGAAGCAGAAATACAGGGTGAGGAAGAGAAGTTGGTTTTTTTGGTAGATATTATGAAGGCTTTGAAACGATCTAGGTAGCTCATGTAAAGATAGTTGAGTTGGATTTAGTGGATGAGGATGATGAATTTAGAATAGTAAAGTAGGCCCCTTGGAGTCGGTTCCAGGGGTTTTTTGTATGGGAAAATAATTAGAATCTAGCATGTAGAAAAATGTCGGAAATTATTTTTGGAATTTTTAAAATACATTTAAGAAATAAAAGGATTTATGGAAGAAGATGGAGAATAGTATGATGAGATGTAAAATTATACTCATATAGAGGAGGGGGGTGAGAAAATGAGATATTCTGTAGAATTAGTTCTAGAAAACGATTCAATTTCCAAAGATAAGAACAGAATAATTCTATCACTACTAAAGCATAACTTTAGTTCTTATGATAAGGGGTACTATCAAGAGTTATATGAAGAAAGTTCAAATAAGGTCAAGCCTTTTACTTTCTCATTATACATGGGTGATTGTAAGTTTTTGAAAGAGGAAATTACTATTCCGAATAAGAAGATTATACTTAATTACTCTACTAATGACTTTAGAAATGGAATAATGTTCTATAACTCAATGCTACAAAATAAAGGCAAGGCATATTCAATTAAGAATAATACTCTAAAAGTAAATAGAATTAACCTATTAAATGAGAAAACCATAATGGATGATGAAGCTGTTTTTATCACCATGTCGCCTATTTCCGTTAGAGACCATAATGGAGATAACAAAAAAACTTGGTATCATACGCTTAATGAGGAAGAGGGGAAGAAAATTTTTATGAAGAATTTAATTTTTCAACTCTTGGATGAGTTTGGTGATGATAGAATGCTGGATTTTGAAGAAATAGAGTTTAAGGTATTAGGTAATAAAGAAGTGAAAGTTAAAAATTATGATATTGAAGTGCTAGGTAATATATGTAAATTAAAAATTAAAGCAAAGCCATATATATTAGATTACTTATACAAAGCAGGAATTGGCTCAATGAGGTCCTCAGGATTCGGTATGGTAAATATAGTATAAGGAGGTGAAATATTGGACGGAAATATACGATTATATATGGAGGATTGGCTTAAAAATAGTGGGATAGTAGGATTTTACTATATATTGAGAGAGTCTGAAGATGAAGTTATTATAGAGGATAACTATTTAGAATTCAATCCAAAAGTATTAGAAAACTTTGAAGAAAAATACTTTAATTATTTCATAAATCAATATGAAGAAAGTTTAGCATGGTATAAGATAGTATCTTTTAAAGATTTTATAAGATATCATGAGGATACTTATTATAAAGAGTTTGATAGTGATAGTCTAGATTCTCTCAATAAGTATATAACTGATATAGCTAAACGATATTTAAAGAGCAATAGCTATATAGCTGCCTATAAGCTGATCAGATCAGATATTGATATTATAAAACTCGAAAAAGATACAACTACTATAAGGCTAAATAAGGATCAAAAGCTGGAAGAAATAATTCCCGAAATAAAATCTGTTTTTTCAAAACTAAAACTTATAATCAAATATGTAGAATCAGACGAAGCTAAACGATATTTAGCTGCTAAAAATGTAATCTACAATATAATTAAGAATGCATGGGAAGGAGTTTCTTTTTTAAATCCTCAAACAAAAGAAAAAGACATGTACATTGATTATAGTAAATACTTTATTAGTCCTGTTATCGAATATCTATCTTCAGATACGAAAAAATTTAAATACAAGTGTTTTACCTGTAATTTTGAAATGAAGGATTTTAAGAATGATCTTAGTTTTTTAAATGCAACAGGGTTTGATGTTGCAAGAAAAACATCCCATGTCTGGGAGTTTAATAATGATGTAGCTGTATGTCCAATATGCAAATTAGTATATTCCTGTGTTCCAGCTGGTTTTACTTATGTCTATGATAATGGGATATATATAAATAATAATTCAAGTTTAAGGAATGCCATTGAGACAAATAAAAAAGTAAAAAGCGAAATCCTTAAAAAACATGAAGAAGATCGATCCCTAACGTATAGAGCTCTTGTAAAAGCTATTCAAGAACAGTATACTGAAAATTTAAAATATGAGCTGATAGATATTCAAGTAGTTAAATATGAAAATAGTAGATATGCATTTAACATATTAACAAGAAATATATTAGATTTAATATATAAGTCGAAAGATAATTTAGATTCTTTAATTAGTGCAGGATATAAAGAAGTAAATACCTATTTCAATATCTATGATTTAGTTATAGATAGTTTGTTTAATACTCAAAATTTATTTTTAATCATTCATAAATTATTGGTATATAAGCTATCTAATCCAAGCAACTGTTATTTCTATAGTAATCAATTGTCTAGCATAATGAATATAAACTATGAGTTTATGAGGAGGTTAGGGTATATGGAAAACTCAAAGCCGGAAATAGTTAAAGAAGGAAATCGACAAGGTTATTTTTTAAGACAGGGATATAAAGATAAAAAAGCGGATAGCAAATTAAATGGTATAGCTTATCGATTATTAAATGCTCTTAAGGTTAACAGTACATCTATGTTTATGGATACACTTTTAAATTGCTATTTATATGTTAGCAAACCGGTACCTTCAATTATACTTGAGGGCCTAAAGGATGATGAAGCTTTTAAAACTATAGGGTATGCTTTTGTAAGCGGATTAATCGAAGGAAAAGAAAATAATTATACTGGAGGAGGAGATAAGTAATGAAAAACAACTTAAAACCAAAAGGATTATCTTTATCTATTATATTTGAAGCAGAAAGTGCTAATTACGGGGAGTCCGTTGGAAATGTTGCATCTCTTAAAAAGATGTCCAGAGGAAAAGGAGACCAGTATACTTATATTTCACGACAGGCATTAAGGTATAATATCGGTGAACAATTAGGGGAAGATAGTGCTCCTGTTAAAGCTGAAGGCAGTGGGGATAAAAAAGTTATTCAATTTAGTGATGATGCGACAATAGATAAATATCCTGAAATAGATTTTTTCGGATATCTAAAAACTGAAAAGGGATCTGGTGGAAAAAAACGGTCAGCAAAGGTTAGATTATCAAATGCAATTTCATTAGAAACATTTAAGGGAGATTTAGATTTTCTTACTAATAAGGGACTTGCTGATAGATTAAATGAAGATATGAATATAGCACAAGCAGAAATCCATAAATCCTATTATAGATATACTATAGCTGCAGATTTAGAACAAATAGGTATAGATGAAGTATATAGTATAGAAATACCAAAAGAAGAAAAGATTCGCCGAGTGAAGAGGCTATTAGATACTATTGCTTTTTTATATAGAGATATCAGAGGTAGAAGAGAAGATTTAAAACCTATCTTTGCTATAGGTGGTGTTTATGATATAAAGAATCCGGTATTTCAAAATGTACTGGATGTTAAAGACAATAGAATTTTAGTAAGTCAAATAGAAGGGGTTCTGTATGAAAATATAAAGGACAATACTTACTGTGGACTAGTTGAAGGCAAATTTGAAAATGATAATGAAATTAAGAGCAAATTGAATGCAGAATCAATGCCTGAATTTTTCAATGTATTGAAAGAAAAGGTTGCTGAATATTATGAAGGCAATTAGGATTAAATTACAACAAGATTTAGTGAATTATAAGAAACCTACTAGTTTTCAGTTAAAAGAAACATACCCATTACCCCCATATTCAACGGTTATAGGTATGATCCACAGCTTATGTAAGTTTGAGAAGTATCACGATATGAAAGTAAGTATACAAGGAAAATACTTTTCAAAAGTTAATGACTTATATACTAGGTATGAGTTTAAGAGTGGAATGAAATATGAGGCCGCAAGACATCAAATTAAAGCAGGCGATTATGGTATTAGCAGAGGTATTTCTACAGCTGAGTTGTTGGTAGATGTTGAATTGATAGTACACATTATTCCTGCTGACCAGAACTTAATAACAGAGATTGAAGGTGCTCTTCTAAAACCAATAGAATATCCATCCCTTGGGAGAAGAGAGGATTTGGTAGTATTAAACGAGGTTAAGATTGTAGAAGTAGAAGAAAAGAAATTAGAAAGATCAAAGAGAATAGGTACTGATTACAGTGCTTATATACCAATAGAATTATTAGATAGTATAGCTTTAAGAAATAAAATTCAAGGAGTTAGTGTATCTGGAACTAGATATAATATAGGTAAGAATTATGAGATAGAGAATCATGGAACTAAAAGATCACCAAAATACTTTAGAAAGTGGAATAAAGTAGAAGTGTTATACGGTAGTAATATAGCTGTCTTGATAAATAAGAACGTCCTTATGGATGATGATGAATATGTTGTGTTTCCAGTATGAAATTAGGGGTGGTATCATGAAGGAATTCTATGCAAAATCAGAACCTAAAGAAACGATACAGCAACATACAGATAACTTGTTAGAAAACTTTAATATATTAAAAACGATATATCCTAATCTAGAAATAGATTGGGATATGTTGCAATTGGTCTGTTTGTATCATGATATGGGAAAAATTAACAGTAAATTTCAAGAAAGATTGTTATTTGGGAAAAAAAGCAAAGGTGAAATGCCACATGGGATACTTAGTTTAGCTTTTATAGACTTTGTAACACTTGAGAAGCTAGGATATGATTTCTCAGATATAAAGATCTTATTTCATTCAGTAGGATATCATCATGAAAGAGAAATGAACTTTTCTGACAATGATATTGAAAATGAGATTCAGTTAATTGAAGAAGAGTTTAATAAATTTAATTATGATAAATTAAAATATGTACATTTAAATGACTATATAGAAGATGGATTTTTTATATTAAATGATAGGATTTATGAAAAAAATGGACAAGATGAGTTCTTTAAGTACATTATGATAAAGGGTTTATTAAATAGATTAGATTATGCAGCTAGTGCCCATATACCTGTGGAAAATAAGAATGATTTCTTATTAAAGGATTTAGAAGGTTTAATGGATAAATGGAGAAAAGATAAGCCTGAATCAAATTGGAATCAATTGCAGATGTATATGAAAAACAATCAAAAAAGTAACACCATAGTAATAGCTCAAACAGGAATGGGTAAGACTGAAGCTGGTTTATTGTGGATTGGAGATAATAAGGGATTCTTCACTTTGCCATTAAAAACAGCTATAAATTCTATTTATAAAAGAGTGACAGGTGAGATAGTTACAGATGGCTTCCAAAACAAGGTAGGATTACTTCATTCAGATACAAGAAGTCAATATTTGAATCTTAATATTGAAGATATGGATTTTGATGAATATTATGATAAAACAAAGCAGTTATCACTTCCTCTTACTATTTGTACATTAGATCAAATATTTGATTTTGTTTATAGATATAGAGGATTTGAGTCAAAATTAGCTACATTAGCCTACTCTAAAGTTGTAATCGATGAAATTCAAATGTATACACCACAATTGTTATCGTATTTGATTATTGGTATAAGATATTTAACTAAGGTAGGGGGTAAATTTTCTATTTTAACAGCCACCTTACCAAGCTTTATCATAGATGTATTGAAGGATGAAGAAATAGAATTTGAAATGCCTGATAAACCATTTATTGATACTAGTTATAATAGGCATAGATTAAAGGTTATAGAAGAAGGAATTAATCTAGAGTATATATTAAATCTCTATAATAAAAATAAGGTGCTAGTGATTTGTAATACAGTAAGAAAAGCCCAGGCTATATACAAAGAACTTAAAAATAAAGAAGTTAGAAATATAAACTTACTTCATAGTAATTTTATAAGAAGTGATAGAAAAGATAAAGAAGGGGAAATTTTAAAAATTGGTCGAAAAGAATCAAAAGAATGTGGAATATGGATTTCTACTCAAGTTGTAGAGGCTTCATTAGATATTGATTTTGATATCTTAATAACAGAATTATCTGATTTAAACGGGTTATTTCAAAGGATGGGTAGATGTTATCGAAAAAGACCATTAGTAGATGATAATTATAACTGTCATGTATTTATCGGGAATGAAAATGATAAATGCAGTGGGATAGGATATGTAATAGATAGAGAAATTTTTGATTTATCAAGAATGTCCATTAAAGATAAGGATGGAGTTTTAACTGAAAAAGAAAAGGTAGATTTAGTAGCATCAGTATATACTACGGAAAATCTTAAGCATACAAAGTATTATAAAACACTGAAAGAAAATCTAAGCTATGTTAGAAGCATAGATGATTACGAAAAAACTAAAAAAGAAATCTTAGAAATTTTTAGAGGGATTGATAGTAAAACTGCAATCCCCATTGAAACGTATAATTCAAATAAGAGTCAAATTCAGGGCTATATATTTATTCTTAATACGAAATATCGTAGCAAAAGTTCAAAGCAAGAAAGAGATAATCTTAAGAGAGATAAAATCATTAGTAGAGATAAGTTGATGGATCTTACGGTTAATATTAGAAGTAATCTGGTAAAAGGGAACATATTAGAAGAGTTAGAGTTGAGCAAATATGAAAAAATCCCGGTAATAGATTGTAGTTATTCAAAGGAGATTGGGGTTGAAATTGAAAGCAAGAGTAAAGAAGATAGTTTATCACAAGAAGATAGATTTGTTTGGTAGGTGAATTCATGAAAAAAGTTACAGGGGTAATGGTATATTATTATTTTATATGTAAGAGGAAATTATGGTATTTTAGTTATGACCTTAATATGGAGTTCAACAGTGAGTTAGTTGGTATTGGAAAATTAATCGATGAAAACTCCTATGGCAGAGAAAGGAAAAACATTTTAATTGATGAAAGCATTAATATTGATTTTCTGAAGGACTGGAAAGTTCTTCATGAAGTAAAGAAATCCAGAAAATTAGACGAGTGTTCAAAATGGCAATTGAAATACTATATATGGGTATTAAGGAGTAAGGGTGTTAATATTGAGAAAGGGATACTGGATTATCCTCTTTTAAGAAAAAGAGAGGAAATAATACTAACTATTGAGGAAGAGGAAGAACTAATGGGAGTATTAAGCGATATTGAAGATATATTAAATATGCCTTTACCTCCGGAGACTATAAATAAACCATATTGTAAAAAGTGTTCTTATTATGAACTTTGTTATATTTAGGAGGTGTAATATTGGGAGAAACCTTTTATATATTAAAAGATGGAGATTTAAAGAGAAAGGATAATAACATAGAAATATCAGATTTTGATGGTAATACAAAGAATTTAAAAGTGGAAGCCTCTGATGAAATATATTTATTTGGTGAAGTCAACTTAAATACTAAAGTATTAAACTTTATATCACAGAACGGTATTATTCTCCATGTGTTTAACTATTATGGATTTTATAGTGGGAGTTACTATCCTCGGGAGACTAATATCAGCGGTTATTTACTAGTACAACAGGTAAAAGCTTATGATGATGAGGCAAGGAGATTACAAATAGCAAAAGAAATTTTGAAAGCTGCATCCTATAACATATACAGAAATTTAAGATATTACAATGGTAGAGGAATTGATTTGTCAGAACCTATGAAGAATATCGATAGTCTAATGAGCAAATTTGATTTTGGAAAATCTATAAATGAGATTATGGGTATTGAAGGTAATATCAGAAAAACTTACTATTCAACATGGAATGATATCGTAAAACAGGATATCCAATTTGAGAAGAGAGTAAAAAGGCCACCAGATAATATGATAAATTCTCTTATATCCTTTGTAAATAGCTTAATCTATACTACTACTTTAAGTGAAATATATAAAACTCAGTTAAATCCAACAATAAGTTATTTGCATGAGCCTAGTACAAAAAGGTTTTCATTGTGCTTAGATATTTCTGAAATATTTAAGCCGTTAATAGGAGATAGAATGATACTTTCAATGCTAAATAAAAATCAAATTACAGATGAAGATTTTGATCGAGACTCGAACTTTCTATATCTTAAAGAATCAGGTAAAAGAAAAATTTTAATGGAATATGATAAGAGACTTGATACTACAATAGCTCACAAAGAGTTAGGAAGAGATGTATCATATAGATATCTCATTAGATTAGAATGTTATAAAATGATTAAACATATTATTGGTGAAAAAGAATACATTGGTTTTAAAATATGGTGGTGATATAATATGTATGTAGTATTAGTCTATGATATTTTAGCAGATGAAAAAGGAGCAAAAGTATCCAGAACTACATTTAATATTTGCAAAAAATATTTGACTCATATTCAGAAATCGGTATTCGAGGGTGATATAACAGAGTTAAATTACCACAAGTTAAAGATAGAGCTAGGCAAATATATTAGAAAAGATAAGGATTCACTATTGATATTTAAAAGTAGAAATGAAAAGTGGTTAGAAAAAGAGTTCTGGGGAATAGTAGATGATAAAACATCTAATTTTTTTTGAAACTATTTCTGTCGACCTATAATAATGTAAAAAACTACGTATATTGACAAATGACTAAGTATAAACATTACAATGATATAAGTATGGATTTGGTTGGTAATAATTGGGTAATGCTATCTGCAAAACTGAAGGCTGACAGAAATAAGGTATGTAGACGAGTAAATACAGTGTATAGATTAGGACGCCCTTTAATAGAACTACAGTAGAATGTAAATAAGAGTGGGGAGGCTATATTCTTTCAAAGGAAAACCCCTTTAATAGAAC
>CAZAJU010000081.1:0-9478 GCA_964485455.1 uncultured Tissierella sp. | reverse complement strand
TTTGGGCAACAAAAAAGAGAAGCCCACCTGTCAACTCGACAAATTTGCTCCTCTAAGCTATCTAAATTATTTTATTTGTTTTAATTATTTCCTTCAAAGTATTCATTTCATTATACTTCTGTCACTATATATATTATACCATATTTCAGAATATTTGTACATACTTTTTTTAATCTTTTGTATAAATAATTTTTATATTGTTATTTTATATCATTTTATGTATATATCCCTGATTAACTAGAATAGGCCTAGAATGACTTTAATTTCATTACCTATAATTCCTATATAAAGAATATTATAATTTAATCTGGGTCATTCTGGTAACCTCTGATTAACAAATAAATTAAATGGTATAGTAATAGTATAATGCTTATAAAATAATGTCAAGAATATATAATAAAATTGTAATTATAAATAAAACTAAAAGGTATTACACATAAAATAGAAATATGGTAATAGTTCTTTGATTGTAATACTTTGTAGCTTAAATGCTTTAGTGATTATTGCATTGCTTTTATGTTTATAGTATTATGCTTAGTGAGTAACGCAGTTTAGTTTATTATAAACTAAGCATACTTCCATTTGTAGCCTTTATATGTTTCTAGTCTTCCAGTACAACATGCACATACTCGTCCTATACCATAACCATGATTGTCTGCTTCTGTCATTGATTTATATGTTCTTATTAGCTTACCGTCTAGGGTGTATTGTGCTACTGCTCGTCTCCTTGCTTTTCCTGCTCTTATAGAACGTGTACCATGATTTCTATTTTCTACTGGTGTAACACATTCAAGATTAGATATATCATTATTTGCTTTATCTTCATCTATATGGTTTATCTCATATCCCTTTGGAATAGGTGCTTTATGGGTTGCATACACCAATCTATGTGCATATAGTCTTTTCTTCTTGCCTTTATCAGAAGTAATATATACTTGCATATATCCGCCACCATTATCTCTTTGGCTTACGATTATATCTGATATTGTGCTAAATACTCGTCCATCATCTGACACCAAATACCTTGAAAAGTCTTTGATTTGTTTCCATTCTATTGGTGTTCCATCTTCTCTGTGTAGTGGTAGTTTAGTCATTATCTATTGTCCTCCTTTTCGTTGGTATTCAATAGATGATGGACTTTGTTATGAGTGCTTTATTTGTTAGCCTTTTCCTCTTTCTTCTGATTTTGATACATTACTTCTGGCTTGTCTGGGTCTCCAGTATTTAAGTAGTCTATGAGCTTATCAAAGTTTATTAGATACTTGGAGCCTGTTCTAATGTGAATTATCTTGTTTAGCTTACATAGTGTCCATAAGTGTCTGTATGAAAATCCTGTTAGTTCCATCACCTCTTGAATAGATAGCATTCTTGGTATTACTCTTGGGGTTGGTTCTACTATTTGCATTGTTTCTTTTGCTTTAGTCATTATTCGTATTCTCCTTTATTAGAGGCATAATACAAATTCAACTGAAATATTGTACTACTAGCTCATTTATATTTTAATTTAGTGTAGTTTGAGCTAATCTTAGCATTTATGTATATATCGCTTAAAGTCATTAGATTGATTTCTAGTTAACTTATAGGGTTACCTATATAAATCTATTATCAATTACTTTAAAGTCATTCTGGGTTACTCTGTGTACTTCTGATTGATACCTATTCCCATATCCTTTGGGTACCATCATCAATTACTTTCTTTTGTAAATTCTTAGCATGAAAGCCTTGTGAGAATATGCTTGTCATTGATTTTCTTACATCTTCTAATTCTCTTTCATTAATTCTTTCAAAGGCATGTTGGGCTTCTGATTTACTACCTACATAAGCACGTTGTTTCATTGTTTCGTTTACCATACCAGAATATGCTGGATATTTTAATAAGTCTAATACTGCTTTGCTACCAATAACACCAGAAGTAATAGCTGCATTTAATACGTTTGATACCTTAGTTGAGTTTGCTGTAGTCTTTGTTTTAGGTAGTTCAGCCATTAACTGTAGTACTTTACTTTGTACTGCTTGTGTATCGTCCTTTTCTCCACCATAATCATATTGACGATTTTTAATAGCTTCTACTTTATCATTCATAAGGTCGTATGCTAGAGTGTTTTCTTCAATCATATCTTTTAGCTTATTAGAGAAACCACTATAAATACGATCCGTTGAAGTTTTATCTACTTCTTCATATTGATACACAAAATCCTTTATCTTAGGGTATAGCTTAATCATATCGTCATGTGTTACTGCACTATGGGTTGCTTTAAATAGTTCGTTATACACCTCAATCATACTTTTAGGGTTATTTGTTCCTTTATTAGTTGTATGCCTATTTGCATAGATATTAGTTGCTTGTTTACTCATTTCTTAATCCTCCTTTAAAATTCTTCTTCATCTTCTGGGTCTGGGGTTGCATTCCATTGGGCTTCCCAGTCTTCGTCTATTTGGGCTTTTGCATGACCATTTCTTGAGCTTGGGTGTGGTGCAATCTCTATTACAATAGGGGTTGTTTCTTCTTCACCGTCTAACAGAAAAGCTGTGTTGGCACCATAGGCTTTGTCAATGATATATTTACAAGCATTGAAACGGTCTTTGCTATGTCTGTCATTGGCAATCTGGATTATGCTTTGCAGAGCTTCAACGGTAGAAGATTTAAGCAACCTCTGAAATTGCTCCTTTTGTGATTTCTGCTCTGCGGTTTGCTTAGGTCTGCCTTTTGGATTACCGCTTTGTCCTTTAGCATAAGGCATAGAAAATCACTCCTTCCTACATATCATAGATGTTCACGCTCCTTGTTGTAGGATTCCAGTTCTCTATGAATTTCTGTTTTACTTTGTCTTGTGAGAGATGAGATAAAATCTCTTGTTTTTCCTGTATCTCTGCTTTGAGAGATGCGATCAGCATATTGTAAGCCTGTGTCCCCGTTCTGGGTTTGTGCTTCAATGTAATGTCTGCTGATATGCGTTCTACCTGCATTAGTGAACACCCCCTTATTGTTAATGTACTGTTATCTATCTGTGTATCTGTCAAGCTTTATTGGACAGTTTTTGAAAATGTGTTTTTGCTCAAAAATGTTGTAGAAGCACTTATACGCTTTGTTTGAGCCTATTTACAAGCCATTTGAGCAATTTCGCTTTTGAAAACTTTCTATATCATTTTAATCATTTTGTGATTAAAACCGACCAGAATGTTTAACCACAAGATTCCTTAAAATCATGCAAAGTAAGAATTGTGTCTTGTGGCAATGCATATCTTTCAGCGTATGCTTTAATATCCCTCGATAAGTTAGATGTAGGCTTATGTCGCAATTTAAGATACTTACTCATAGCCTTTTTTAACACCTCAACATCTGGGATTAACTCACGCTCTTTAGCAATGGTTTCAGCTACATTGTCCGTCTGCGTCAAAGACTCAATTAGCTTCCACTTACAACCACTCAAATATGTTTTCACATCATGCTCAATCAATTCATCACAGAAGATTCTTTTATATTCTTGAATGATTGCAATTAAGCTATCTTTAGTTAGAATATCTGAAAAGCTGGTTTTATCTCCAAATAGCTTTTTGATGATTCTGTCTTGCATGATGATTTCTATTCTAAGCAACCCTTTTGGTACAGATTCATTGTGTTTGTTTTCTTTCTTGTTTCGTGTCTCTTGCTCACGAGTTTTATCGTATGCTTTCAACACATAGTAGTGTTGTCTTGTATGTGTGATGGTCCTCGTTACCTCTTTATATTTGCTGTTTTTACTTGCCCCAACCCATTTGTGATTATCACTATCTGTTGATAATGTTGCATGGCACAGCAAATTCAACACATCAGATTGAGATGCTTTTCCGCTAACTTTCTGCGTTATATTACACTCAATAGATTTTACTGTGCTTGTAATTTCACTGCCTAAGATTTGCTTTAGCTGCTTTTCAACATCATTCTTACATATTTCTAAGTAAATAGAATCCGTTAGTGTAAAAGGCTGTATGTTGTTGTCCCTTACAAACTCTGGAAGAACCAAGTTTACTGTCGCTTTTCCATTTACAACCTTGACAGTCCCGTATCTTTTACCCTGGTCATTTATAAGTGGCTGTTCAGGCAAATCTTTTAGATTGCTTTGAAATGCAACCTCAAACTCATAGTTATCTGTACCTTGCTTGTGTCCATTTCTTTTTACTCGCTTCTTTCTCTCAGCCATTCTTAACACCTCAATTCAGAAACAATATCATTCAGTATTGCTTTTTTAAGGTGTCTATAACACTTATCGCAAAACCCATAGCAAAAGCCATTTTCTTCGTTTTTGTCACCAACATCATGAAACCAGATTTCTTTACCTTGCTCATGATTTTCTGGGTCATTAAAGCCTTTGCCACAGATAACGCAATTTGTTTCAGTTGTATCTACAACTCTAAAGTGGCCTGCTTCATTGAGAAACTCTCGCTTTATTGTGAGTTCTCTATATTCATCACTACATATTTCTTTTACTTTTCCCATTTTCACACCTCGCCCATTGCTTTCTTTATGTCTTTGATTATTGAAGCTGTTTCCTTGATAATTGCTTCGATTAAAGCAATGTAGCTTTCAGCATAATAATTCCTTTCGTCAGTCTTTGCTCCGTTCATATTCAATACCTCACATTCTTTGCTCACATATATTTATCAATACAATTCACATCAATGCTGTTCAAGATTTCCCTTAACTTGATAAACTCTTCCTTAGAGAAAGTGATACCACGCAAAGGATATTGCAATCCGTCTCTGTCAGATACTCGCCATGCTCTAATATCAAACACAGGCTTTTTATCGTTCCACTTTACAATCGACACTTCCTTTGAGAATCCACGAAAGCCCACCATGATAGTGTCAATATGTTCCTTTACTTCGTACTCGGTAACCTTACCAGCATTACACGCAAATTCATGCTTGTTTGTTGTGTTATCCATTTTCCTTGTTCCTTTCATTTGCTATTTGATTTTTGGGCAACAAAAAAGAGAAGCCCACCTGTCAACTCGACAAATTTGCTCCTCTAAGCTATCTAAATTATTTTATTTGTTTTAATTATTTCCTTCAAAGTATTCATTTCATTATACTTCTGTCACTATATATATTATACCATATTTCAGAATATTTGTACATACTTTTTTTAATCTTTTGTATAAATAATTTTTATATTGTTATTTTATATCATTTTATGTATATATCCCTGATTAACTAGAATAGGCCTAGAATGACTTTAATTTCATTACCTATAATTCCTATATAAAGAATATTATAATTTAATCTGGGTCATTCTGGTAACCTCTGATTAACAAATAAATTAAATGGTATAGTAATAGTATAATGCTTATAAAATAATGTCAAGAATATATAATAAAATTGTAATTATAAATAAAACTAAAAGGTATTACACATAAAATAGAAATATGGTAATAGTTCTTTGATTGTAATACTTTGTAGCTTAAATGCTTTAGTGATTATTGCATTGCTTTTATGTTTATAGTATTATGCTTAGTGAGTAACGCAGTTTAGTTTATTATAAACTAAGCATACTTCCATTTGTAGCCTTTATATGTTTCTAGTCTTCCAGTACAACATGCACATACTCGTCCTATACCATAACCATGATTGTCTGCTTCTGTCATTGATTTATATGTTCTTATTAGCTTACCGTCTAGGGTGTATTGTGCTACTGCTCGTCTCCTTGCTTTTCCTGCTCTTATAGAACGTGTACCATGATTTCTATTTTCTACTGGTGTAACACATTCAAGATTAGATATATCATTATTTGCTTTATCTTCATCTATATGGTTTATCTCATATCCCTTTGGAATAGGTGCTTTATGGGTTGCATACACCAATCTATGTGCATATAGTCTTTTCTTCTTGCCTTTATCAGAAGTAATATATACTTGCATATATCCGCCACCATTATCTCTTTGGCTTACGATTATATCTGATATTGTGCTAAATACTCGTCCATCATCTGACACCAAATACCTTGAAAAGTCTTTGATTTGTTTCCATTCTATTGGTGTTCCATCTTCTCTGTGTAGTGGTAGTTTAGTCATTATCTATTGTCCTCCTTTTCGTTGGTATTCAATAGATGATGGACTTTGTTATGAGTGCTTTATTTGTTAGCCTTTTCCTCTTTCTTCTGATTTTGATACATTACTTCTGGCTTGTCTGGGTCTCCAGTATTTAAGTAGTCTATGAGCTTATCAAAGTTTATTAGATACTTGGAGCCTGTTCTAATGTGAATTATCTTGTTTAGCTTACATAGTGTCCATAAGTGTCTGTATGAAAATCCTGTTAGTTCCATCACCTCTTGAATAGATAGCATTCTTGGTATTACTCTTGGGGTTGGTTCTACTATTTGCATTGTTTCTTTTGCTTTAGTCATTATTCGTATTCTCCTTTATTAGAGGCATAATACAAATTCAACTGAAATATTGTACTACTAGCTCATTTATATTTTAATTTAGTGTAGTTTGAGCTAATCTTAGCATTTATGTATATATCGCTTAAAGTCATTAGATTGATTTCTAGTTAACTTATAGGGTTACCTATATAAATCTATTATCAATTACTTTAAAGTCATTCTGGGTTACTCTGTGTACTTCTGATTGATACCTATTCCCATATCCTTTGGGTACCATCATCAATTACTTTCTTTTGTAAATTCTTAGCATGAAAGCCTTGTGAGAATATGCTTGTCATTGATTTTCTTACATCTTCTAATTCTCTTTCATTAATTCTTTCAAAGGCATGTTGGGCTTCTGATTTACTACCTACATAAGCACGTTGTTTCATTGTTTCGTTTACCATACCAGAATATGCTGGATATTTTAATAAGTCTAATACTGCTTTGCTACCAATAACACCAGAAGTAATAGCTGCATTTAATACGTTTGATACCTTAGTTGAGTTTGCTGTAGTCTTTGTTTTAGGTAGTTCAGCCATTAACTGTAGTACTTTACTTTGTACTGCTTGTGTATCGTCCTTTTCTCCACCATAATCATATTGACGATTTTTAATAGCTTCTACTTTATCATTCATAAGGTCGTATGCTAGAGTGTTTTCTTCAATCATATCTTTTAGCTTATTAGAGAAACCACTATAAATACGATCCGTTGAAGTTTTATCTACTTCTTCATATTGATACACAAAATCCTTTATCTTAGGGTATAGCTTAATCATATCGTCATGTGTTACTGCACTATGGGTTGCTTTAAATAGTTCGTTATACACCTCAATCATACTTTTAGGGTTATTTGTTCCTTTATTAGTTGTATGCCTATTTGCATAGATATTAGTTGCTTGTTTACTCATTTCTTAATCCTCCTTTAAAATTCTTCTTCATCTTCTGGGTCTGGGGTTGCATTCCATTGGGCTTCCCAGTCTTCGTCTATTTGGGCTTTTGCATGACCATTTCTTGAGCTTGGGTGTGGTGCAATCTCTATTACAATAGGGGTTGTTTCTTCTTCACCGTCTAACAGAAAAGCTGTGTTGGCACCATAGGCTTTGTCAATGATATATTTACAAGCATTGAAACGGTCTTTGCTATGTCTGTCATTGGCAATTAGAATTATGCTTTGCAGAGCATTAACTGTGGCTGATTTTAGTAGCTCTTGGAATACTTCCCTTTCTTCCTTTTGCTCTGCTGTTAGCTTAGGTCTGCCCTTTGGGTTGCCACTCACACCTTTTTTGAAAGACACATAAATCACACTCCTTTAGTAGTTATTGATTGCTAAGTTCTTTACTTTGGGTCTCCAATCTCTAATTACCTGTTCTCTTATTTCTTTATCGCTTAGTTCTTCTAATACGATTTGCTTTTCTTCTATATCTGCTTTTAATGCTTCAACTAATAGATTATATGCTTCTGTGCCATTAGTTGGTTTACGTCTTAGCTTTACATCAGTTATAATAGTTTCTATTTGCATGAGTAGGCCTCCTTACTGTTATTCTATTGTTAACGACTTTGTTGTCTGTCTCCTTATATACAAAACACTACAGAATTTCATTTGGTTAGAAGTGCTTATTTCGTTTGCTTAGTATCTCTAACACCCTAATGAACTGGGTTTAGTGCTTAGTTCATACTTTCTATTTGCCATCAATTGAGGGCTTGCAGGGTAACAATTGTTGTTACCTTTTGACCCCTTATCTTTACCTTTTACCTGTAGAATTGTGCATAAGCTTTATTGTCTTTAACACATCAACTGGTATTCCATAACCTATATCTTTATGATTTGTATAGTATGAGATTATGCGTTTAGAACTGTCTGGCACACCTCTTAGCTTATACCATTTCTTTAATGCTTTTCTTAATACCTCAATATCTAAAATATACTCTTTACACCTTATTAGTGTTTCGCTTATTGGGTTTCCTGATGTTGGGTAATTAAGACTATCTAATATATCTGCTACACAATTATTAAGCATAGGCTTTAAGTTAGTTTCGCATATTTCATCAAAGGTTACTTGATATTGGTCTATTAGTGCTTTTAATGCTTTTCTTGTTAGTATATCTTCTAAAGACCTTTTATTAGAGTAAAGAGCTTCTAATGTTCTATTTAAAAAAGCTAATTCTACACGTACCAAGTTAGGCTCAACATTTAGATTTCCTTTTTCTCTTTGCTCAAATGATTTATCATATACCTCTAACACCCAATAATGAGCTTTAGTAGTTTTAACAGTTCTATTAGGTTTCTTATGGGTTTGTCTCAAGTCTTTTGTTTCTTTATAGGTTACTGTCTTAGGGAATGCTTTCTCAAATAGATTTACTACATCTTGAGTTCTACACCTATTTACACATTTAATAGTTAGATTGCATTCCATACGAGTAACATTCATATCTTTTAGAAACTCATCAGAGTATTTGTCCTTTAATCCTTTTTGTAGATATGCTTTTACATAGTCTATTACTTCACTTCTTACTAATTCCAGTTTAATACAATCTGATAGCTGAAATGGCTGAACGTTGTTTGGTCTTATTGCATGTGGTAGATTTACATATATAGATAGTTCTCCACCAACACAATCTACTTTTACAATGTCTTTACCTTTAGCATTCTTTAAGCTACTTTCATCAATCTTTATATTCTCTAAGCCTGGTACTGTTAGTTGTAGCTGAAAGTTTAATCCGTCTATTCCTTGAAGTTTCTTTGTACTCATTCTTATACCTCCAAGTTTAGACTTGCTAATAAATCTCTTAAAGCAATTAAATCTGATTTTTCTAGTGATAATCCTTTTAGTGGATATTTTATTCCGTCCTTGTTAACTCTCCATGCTCTCAAATCATAAACTGGCTTTCGACCATTCCAAGTTATTATGTTTAATTCTTTAGAGAAGTTGTCTCCCTTACTTGCTATGTTCCCCAAATGTGAGATAACTTCATAGGTAAATTCCTTCGTATCCATTTTAATCATCCTTTCGATTATTTTATTTGGGCAACAAAAAAGAGAAGCCCACCTGTCAACTCGACAAATTTGCTCCTCTA
>CAZAJU010000080.1:0-9589 GCA_964485455.1 uncultured Tissierella sp. | reverse complement strand
CTATCTAAAACCCATACCCAGTCCCCATTTTTATGCTTCATCCTTGATTCAAACTCATAGAATTCTGTTTCTTTTCTAAAATGTTTATCTAAAGCCTTCATGGACTTCTCAAGGTCTTCAGGATGAACATGTTTTTCCCATGTGTGTATATCTATAGGTTCAAGTTCCTCCAGGGTATATCCTATTATTTCAGCCCATCGATCATCAAAAGCTGCCTCTCCCGTTTTAACATTCCATTTCCAGGTCCCGATATTTGTGATTTTGATAATATATTCAAGATTTTGTACATAATCATTAATTTTTTTCCGCTTTACTAATAGTCTTTCTTCTAATTCCTTATTTCGACTTTTCAAACTATCTATTTCATTAATAAGTTCTTGTATGGTGTATTCTTTCTTATCCATGAAATCACCTGCTCTTTTTTTATTCTTAGTTACCAGTAAGTATATGTATTATCTTTCATGAATATTTAAAATTAAGGGCGATTAATTCCTATATCCATAGAAATCATAATACTTATATATATGATATTTACCCCTTTTCTGTTAATTTAATTTATTGTTTTGGTTATTTACTAATAAATGACATTTAGAGATTTAAATTAATTTAGAAGGTTTTACTTATAAAAAAATATATTTGTCAAACTTCTAGACCTAATCAAAAACAACTCAATGTTTAGATGTTACTTCATCTAAACATTGAGTTG
The DNA here is from genome assembly GCA_964485455.1 of uncultured Tissierella sp. Taxonomy (GTDB): domain Bacteria; phylum Bacillota; class Clostridia; order Tissierellales; family Tissierellaceae; genus Tissierella_B. The sequence continues at coordinate 8,883 of CAZAJU010000080.1, read as the reverse complement.
TTTTTTTATTACGAATAGGAAAGTCCTACTATTTTAGTGATTGATTTTATGGACTTTCCGTAAATGAGTAACAAGAAAAGCTAAATCTAATGATTCTTTAGAAGCTTTTCTTATTTTACAGCCTTAAATGCTTCCTCTAAATCTTCAATTATATCATCAATATTCTCAGTACCAATCGACAAGCGCACTGTATTTCTCTTAATACCTGAAGTTGAAAGCTCTTCTTCTGTCATTTGTGAATGTGTTGTTGAAGCTGGGTGAATTACTAAGGATTTAACATCTGCAACATTTGCTAGTAATGAAAATAGTTCTAATTCATCAATAAAATCTTTAGCCTTTTGTTCATCACCTCTGATATCAAATGTAAATATTGAACCCCCACCATTAGGGTAATATTTTTTATATAAACCTTGTTGTTCTGGATCCTCAGATATAGAAGGATGATTAACTTTTTCTACTTGTGGATGGTTTTTTAAATAATTTACTACCTTTAATGCATTTTCTACATGTCTCTCTACTCTTAGTGAAAGTGTTTCTAGTCCTTGAAGGAAGAAGAAAGCGTGGAATGGTGATAAAGTAGCCCCGGTATCTCGTAACAATATGGCACGAATCTTTGTTACAAAAGCAGCTGCACCAACATCCTTTGCGAAGCTTACTCCATGGTAGCTTTGATTTGGCTCTACAAGCTCAGGAAATTTACCTGAGGCTTCCCAGTCGAATTTTCCACCATCTATAATAATTCCACCAATACTTGTTCCATGGCCACCTATAAATTTAGTTGCAGAATGAATAACAATATCAGCTCCATGTTCAATAGGTCTAACTAAGTATGGAGTAGAAAAAGTGCTATCTACAATTAAAGGAATTTTATGGGAATGAGCAATATTGGCTAGCTTCTCTATATCTACAACTTCTGAGTTAGGATTACCAAGTGTTTCAATATACAGTAATTTCGTATTATCCTTTATAGCTTTATTCACTTCATCATAATTAAATGGGTCAACAAATGTAGTTTCAATACCAAAATCCTTTATAGTATTTTTTAATAGGTTATAAGTACCACCATAAATATTTTTAGCTGCTACTATATGGTCTCCCTGGTGGGCAATATTTAAAATTGAATAAGTAATAGCTGCTGACCCTGATGCAACAGCTAATGCCGCCACACCACCTTCAAGGGAAGCCATTCTTTCTTCAAATACTCCTTCAGTTGGATTAGTAAGTCTACCATATATATTGCCAGCATCTGATAGTGAGAATCTTGCTGCAGCATGGTCGGAATTGTGGAAAACATATGATGTAGTTTGATAAATCGGAACAGCTCTTGCATCGGTTACAGGATCTGCTTTTTCTTGTCCTACATGTAATTGTAAAGTTTCGAATTTAAAATTTCTCACGCTTCTAGTTTTTTTACTCAATTTTTTCTCCTCCTATTTTACACTGCTTATAGATTACTTATTATAAGTTAGATGTAGTTCTCTTTAATATTTGATATTTATTATTATATCTCTATGAAAAAAAATGTGTTATTACTAGAAAACTTGAACTGGCTATAGATTTTGTCTATAATGATATTAATACAATTTTTTAGGATTAGGAGTTGAATACATGACATTTCAACAGCTACTTTATGCAATTACTGTAGCAAATAACAAATCGATGAATAAGGCAGCAGAGGAATTATTTATTACCCAGCCAAGCCTTTCAAGTGCGATTAAAGAATTAGAAGAGGAAATTGGAATTGAATTGTTTTTACGTTCCAATCGAGGGGTTATTATCACACCAGAAGGAGAAGAATTTTTAGCTTATGCAAGGCAAATGCTTGATGTATACAGCTTAATTGAAGATAAGTATATTGAAAAAAAAGGGCTAAAAAAGAAATTTAGTGTATCTATGCAACACTATACATTTGCTGTTGAAGCATTTATGAATGTGGCAAAGGATTATGGTATGGAAGATTATGAGTTTGCTGTCCATGAAGCTAAAACTTTTGAAGTCATTGACAATGTTAAAAATCAAAAAAGTGAAGTAGGAGTATTATATTTAAATGATTTTAACCAAAAGGCGCTTAATAAGGTATTTCGTGAAAATCAAGTTGAATTTATCAAGTTATTTGATTGCAGCATTTATGTTTATCTTGCTAAAAATAACCATCTTGCCAATAAAGAAATAATTGATTTTGCTGACTTAGAAGAGTATCCTTGTCTTTCTTTTGACCAAGGAAACTACAATTCCTTTTATTTTTCAGAGGAAGTTTTTAGCACTCGTGATTATAAAAAAATTATTAAAGCAAATGACCGAGCAACACTTCTAAATTTAATGGTCGGCTTAGATGCATATACTCTTTGTTCAGGCATCATCTGTGAAGACCTTAATGGCGATGGATATGCTGCAATCCCTCTAAATACACAGGATAAAATGACAATAGGATATATAAAGAAAAAGGACATGCCTTTAAGTAGACTTGGTAAGAAGTATGTGGAAGAACTTAAGAAATATGAGAATAGGGTTTTATAGGAGGCAAAGGATACCTTTGCCTCCTTCTATACTATAAAACTATTTCCAATAGTATTGGAGCGTGGTCTTGTCTTGGTCCTGAATCGAGCATTTCAGATTTAATTACCTTATCAGCAATTCTATTACTCACTAGCCAATAATCGATTCTCCAGCCTGAATTATTAATTTTGCTAGTTTTAGCACGCTGTGCCCACCAATTGTAAACACCGGTTACTTCACCATGAATATATCGGAAAGTATCTGTAAAACCTTTTGCCAATAGATTTGTGAAACCTTCACGTTCCTCATCAGTAAAGCCTGCTGAACCACGATTACTTTCTGGATGTGCCAAGTCTATTTCCTTATGGGCTACGTTAAAATCACCACTAGCAATAACAGGCTTATATTTGTCAAGTTCTGCTAAGTAATCTGCGTATTTTATATCCCATATTTGACGCTCTTCTAGACGATTTAAATTGTCTCCAGCATTGGGAGTATAAACTTGTGTTAAGAAAAAATCATCAAATTCTAAAGTGATGATACGACCCTCCAAATCCATTGTGCTTGGTGCACCAATAGCTGGATTGGTAACTATTGGCGTCAGCTGATTCTTATATAAAAACATGGTTCCAGCATATCCTTTACGTGCTGGTTCTACTGAACTATTCCAAGCTATTTCATAATCTGGAAATCTATCCTTCAAGATTTCTAAGTGTTTTTTAGTTGGACCACTACTTGATAGCTTTGTTTCCTGTATTGCTATAATTTCTGGTCTGTGTTCTATAATTGTATTTAGTACCTCTTGTGATAATAAAGCACGAGGTGAATCACCTGTTAAAGCTGCATTTAATGAATCAATATTCCATGATATAAACTTCAATACTTTTCCTCCTTTTTTCATTCCAACGATGTCATTGAATTTTTATATAAATAAATTTTACTTTTCGCTACTTGAATTCTTTAAAGCCCTGTTTACGTACAATATCAAACATTCCTTGACGCTTTGGAAGTACATTCTGAATCTTAGATACTACCTGATCGCTAAAAGAGTCAATACGCTTATTATTGTCCCTCAAGTCATAATAGCCAGTCATTTCTTCATCATATTCCTTAATTTTTTCTAAATAATTATCAAATACTGTATAAGTGTTTTCAAAAACCCTAAGGCTCATATCCATTCTTGGTTTTAGTTGCGGAGATTGATTTGGATATCCAATTCCTAAACCTAATACAGGGTAGGTTAATTTAGGCAGTTTTAAAAGCTCAACAATTCTTTCTGAGTCATTAAGTATACTACCTAGATAAACAGCTCCAAGATTCATTGATTCCGCAGCATTCACAACATTTTGAGCGGCAATACATGCATCGGTAAAGGCCTGAAAAAAACGATCCATATTTGCTGCTCGTTCATCAAAACAACCCTTTTCTTCTGCTATCTTAAGATTTCTAAATTGATCAGCTACAAATATTAATAGTTCCGGAGCCCTAGCAACATAATCTTGATTACAAACCATTGATATTTCTTTTCTTAAAACGGGGTCATTGACTCTTATTATTGAAAAAGCTTGCATTCCTGTAGAAGTGGCTGTTCTTCTAGCAACCTCTATCAATTTATCTAGAATCTCCTTTGGTATTCTCTCATCCTTAAATTCTCTAATAGTTCGATGTTCTAATTGTTTTTTTATCATATCATTATCTATCATAATTTACTCCTCCTTTAGAACAATTATCTACATACTTTTACCCCCTTGATTAAAAAACAAACAAAACCACATATCATTTCAGTGAAACAATCCTATTAATATTTATTTAGTGGTTTCATCTCTTATATATCGGATATATATTATAATACATATATAAGAGTGTAACAACTTACTTTAAAGGCTTTAAAACTACTTAAAGCTAAAACCTAAAATGGAGTTATTACTATGAAAAAGCTAGCCATTATATTACTAATTATTATTTTGCTTTTTTTCCTCCTCTCAAACATCCAAGAAATTATAAGATTAACATCAAAAAAAGATGTAAAATCAACTATTAATGATTATTTTCCAATGCAACATAACATTAAGTATATATATAAACTTGAGAATCAAGGGAAATATTACGAAGTAAGTACGGATTATACAGAAGAGGATATAGTACAGCTTAGAATCAAGGATAAAAATGGAATAAGAGTCTCTGCAGTTTCAGTAAAGGATGGTAAAGCCATAAATCTGATGACAGTTGATGAAGTATTTTTTAGAAAAAATATACTTAACCTGATTGACAACTCAACCGAGGATATACCTGGAGAAATTCTTCTTATGGAGCCAATAGAGATAGGGACTCAATGGTTTCTTCCTGATAATTCATTGAGAAAAATTACTAATATTGACTTAAAGGTTGAGACTCCAATTGGTGTTTTTAATACAATAGAGGTAAGTACTGAATCCAATGAAGAAAAAAAATTTGATTATTATGCTAAGGGAATAGGCCTTGTAAAATCAGTTGTAACAACAAAATACAAAACTAGCACTATTATTATTGATAAAATCTATAGAAATTCTCCTCTAGTAGAAAGTGTCAATTTCTATTACCCAGATTTTAATACTATGAAAATATCCAGCAAAACTCAAAATATTGAATTCTGGACAAATGACAACACTGAAACAGTTTTTACTAATTCCTATAAGGAAGCTCTATCTAAAAAACATAGGATATTACCTAAGGATGTTAGAATACAAACAATTGAACTACATTCTGATGGTATGATAAATATTGACTTAAACAAGGCAATCAGCGATGATCCTGAAATGAAAGCTATGCATGAAGGCATGGTTTTGCAGAGTATTGCTAATACATTTGCCAAATTCTACCATACCCCTTTGATTAATTTTACCATTAGCAACAGAGACTATATCTCAAATAATATACAATTGCATAGATTACCATTTGAGGCTAATTATGTTGACTTCCCTCTATTTTATGACATTGTAATCTATGGTGGAACTCCATCAGGTATAACAGCTGCAATCTCTGCATCAAGACAAGGAATGGATGTTGCACTAATAGTTCAGGAAGCTCATATAGGTGGAATGGTTACGGGAGGATTGAGTAACACTGACCATGGCAACACATCTGTCATAGGTGGAATTGCACTAGAATTTTTTAAGAATATGGGCAAGCATTATAATAATGAAATAATATGGGATTTTGAACCCCATGTAGCAGAAGAATCCTTCCTTGAACTTCTAAAAAAAGAAAAAATAGATATTTACTATAAGAAAAGATTAAATCAACATAACGGAGTTATGAAAGGGGATAATAATATAATAAGTGCAGAAATGGAGGATGGTGAATTATTCAGGGGACAAATCTTTATTGATAGTTCCTATGAAGGTGATTTAATGGCCATGGCAAATGTCTCATTCACAGTTGGCAGAGAGCCAAAAGATCAATATGATGAAAAATTTGCCGGGCATCTTCCATCTATAGCTAGAAATGGTTTTTATTATCCACTCAAAGCATTCGATGAAAACGGCAACTTATATAATGGCATTTCTAAAGGATTTTCATTTGTCTATGGACAAGGTGACAATAAAGTTCAAGCCTATAATTATAGAATATGTATCACAGACCAATTCGAAAATCAAATTCCATTTTATAAGCCAAATAATTACAATCCAGATAATTATAAACTATTAGCTGCATGGATAAATAAACTCAAAGAAAATGTAAATAGAGATTTGAGATTTTCAGATATTGTATATCTAGGAAAATTACCAAATAATAAGTATGATGTAAATCACAATGGCCCATTTTCAACAGATTTAATTGGAGGAAGCTGGGAGTATCCTAATGCTGACTATAAAAGACGGGAGGAAATCAAAGATATTCATAAAGAATACATTCAAGGCTTATTGTACTTTCTTTCATATGATTTGAGCGTTCCTGCTGAGCTTAGAGCTGATGTAAATCGATGGGGATATGCAGCAGATGAATTTGAGGACAACCTTTATTGGCCTTATCAACTATATATAAGAGAAGGCAGAAGAATTGTTGGAGATTTTGTATTGACTGAATTTGATGTTCGCAAAAAAAATAAAAAACGAGATTCTATAGGTATGGGCTCCTATTCAATTGATTCCCATAATATCCAAAGATACGTGAATCAAGATGGATATGTAGTCAACGAAGGTGAAATACAACTTTGGGTAAGCCCCTATGAAATTCCATATAGGGTTTTGCTTCCAAAAGAATCGGAAGCTGAAAATCTACTTGTAACAGTTTGTGTGTCTGCTAGTCACGTTGCATACTCATCATTAAGGATGGAACCCCAATATATGATTATGGGTGAAGCTGCTGGAATTGCAGCCTCTATTGCTATAGAGGATACTACAACTGTACAAAATATTGATTATGAAAAGTTTGAAAATATACTATTGGAAAATGGCGCTATTTTAGAATATTAGTCCCAAAGTTTTTTATAGCTAACGATAAATAGAATCGGTGCTTTTAAAGGCACCGATTCTATTTTTACTTAATTATTTTTATCAAAGGAATTCCAAAGCTCTCCATCCGTATCTATTATATCCATTATTTCATCATAAGGCACTTCAAAAGTCGGAAAGCCATAAGCGTAGGCCGCAATCTCATAAGGCGAATAGAATAATTCGAGATGATCCCTCTTAATACGGAAATTAGCCTCATTCAATTCTGGATTAGTTGTGAAGTACATATCTGTATCTAGGCTTTTAGTCGCAATCTGCTTTTCTATAATATTTTCAAGGGTTTCTTTATATTTAGCTCCTGATGTAAACAAATCCTTTAAAGCAAACACCCTTCCTGTCTTTAAACTAATATGAATATCCTCAAGTGATGGCTGTCCGTGTGCAGCATCTACAGGATAAATATATCCACTCTTACTAATGATTAAAAGGTCTTTATTTGCTTCTGCAGTAAAATCAGCGCTTACATAGTAACCCTCTGCTCCAATATCTTCGTTATATATTGAATATTGGTCATCCCATTTAAATTTTTCTACAAGTTTCGAATTTATACTATCTTCTATTGTCTCATCATTCAATCCCTCAATCTCAGGATAATAAACTGATAGAAATCTATTAGGATTTATTGTGATTTTATTTATTGTAAGACCATTTGATAGCTTAAAATTGTTACTGCTCTTCCAGATTAATTCTCCATCTAGAGTATAGTAGCTTAAATTTCCTACATTCACAGATATAAGTCCATCAATTATATTTATCGAACCGTTTCCTCTGGTTCTAGGCAAATTGGTATATTCGTTACCATTACTATCAACCAGATAGGTATACTCGTAGTCAGTTACATAAAAATAACCTTCTGATGCAGAGTTTATATCATAAAAAATATAGTCAGTCAATTGCTTACCGGTTTTATCAAATAAAGCCTTAAGATTCTCCTTTATAGGTATTAAATGCTCATCATATTTTGCTGCATAAAATAAATCTTCAGATAACCTCTCAATAATGGAATATTCTTCCCCTAATATGACTTTGCCATCCTTGTCATATAGCCCGTATAAGGTGTTATAGTCTAATTCTTTGCTGACTATTTTTAATCCATCATTATAATTTTTATTTAAATAATTTAAATAATATGAATCTGTTTCATCGATGTATTCACCAACCAAATTGGCATTTTTGTCTATATAAAACTGTTTTCCATCACTAGTAGATACAAGTGCCTTACCATCAACAAAATCATTAGCAAAAGAATAGATCGGTTCAATAACCAAATTGCCTTGTCTATCTATATATCCATATAGCTGCATGCTATTTTCAGTGCTATTTGTTATTATAGCGGCTAATCCTTCACTATATCTAGAAATGTAATACTCTTTTTCAAAAACAATATTTCCCTTTGTATCAATAACCGATGATGTGGTAGTATTATCTTTCCAATTTTGTCCTATTGCTAAGCCATCTTCAAAATCACCAATATTATCATATATAGGAGTTACTAAAATCTCGCCCTGTTTATTAATTATCCCAACTTTATCTTCAAACCATATCCTAGCTAACCCAACTGGTTGGAAATATTCTGCTACTTCATATTTTGGTGTAATAACAAAATCTCCAAAGGAGTTGATGTAACCCCATAGCTTTTTTCCATTATCATAAATAAATGCAGGATACAAATTTTTATTTTCTATTGCATTATTCTCTGAATCGTTAACTTCACTTGATTCAGCTATAGTAATCTCATCCTTTTTATCAGCTGAGCATCCTATCATCAGTGACGCTATAAGTATAAAAGCTAAAAGATATAATAAAACCCATATTAAATTAACTTTGAAATTCATAAAATTTCACCCCTCGTATACTATGTTTAGAAGGATCTTTTATAGGTCTTTCAAACATA
>CAZAJU010000079.1:0-9668 GCA_964485455.1 uncultured Tissierella sp. | reverse complement strand
AAATATGCCTAAAGAGGAAATGCTATATGATTTAGCTGAGCTTTTTAAGGTCTTTGGAGACTCCACTAGAGTTAAAATATTGTGGGCTTTAGATGAAGCTGAAATGTGTGTATGTGATATAGCAGTGCTGCTTAATATGACTCAATCAGCCATATCTCATCAGTTGAGGGTTCTAAAGCAGGCTAGACTTGTTAAGAACCGTAGGGAAGGAAAGGTAGTTTATTATTCCCTAGATGATGAACATGTTAAGGGGATATTCGAACAAGGGTTGATGCATATAAAGGAAAGTAGACTGGAGGAGTAAGTATGACAACAGCTTTAAAAACTGAATTCGAACTAGATGGTTTAGTAGAAAAATCATTTGTGTTAGAAGGCCTTGGGTGAGCCAATTGCGCTGCCAAAATGGAGGCAGGAATTAAACACCTGGACGGTGTTAAAGATGCTAATTTAAATTTTATGAATAAGAAATTGAGTATAGAGATAGATAATAATGCAGATATAGATGAAATTATTGCTAAAACAGAAAATATCATTAAGAAGATAGAATCTTATGTAAAAATGATTCCACTTGATGGAAATTCTACTGGGCATAGTCATGTACATGCTCACATTCATGGTCATAGCCATAGCCATACCCATAGTCATGAGCATAAACATGGTGATGATTCAGACACCTCAGTATTTAAAAAAGAACTATATAAGATCTTAATAGCAGGAGCAATTATGGTTTCGGGTTTTGTATTGGAACTTAGTCCAATCTTGGAGCTTATAATTTTCCTTACAGCATTTATTATTGTGGGCTGGGAAGTCTTGTTAAGAGCTATAAGCAATATAATAAGAGGTCAAGTCTTCGATGAAAACTTCCTGATGAGTATAGCGACCATAGGTGCTTTTATTATCGGTGAGTATGCAGAAGGTGTAGGGGTAATGCTTTTCTACCAAGTAGGAGAGCTGTTTCAAGATGTGGCAGTTCATCGTTCAAGAAAGTCCATATCGGATTTGATGGATATAAGACCTGATTATGCTAACCTTTTATTTGGAAATGAAATAAAGGTAGTTTCTCCTGAAGAAGTTAGAATTGGGGATGTAATAGTAGTTAAACCAGGGGAGAAGATTCCTCTTGATGGAGTGATAGTTGAAGGACACTCAAGTGTTGACACTTCACATTTAACTGGGGAATCAATACCTAGGGATTTAAAGCCAGGAGATGAAGCCCTTAGTGGTTTTATCAATATCAACGGGATGCTAAATATGAAAGTTTCCAAAGTCTTTGGAGAATCCACTGTATCAAAGATTTTGGACCTTGTTCAGAATGCCAGCAGCAAAAAAGCTCCTACAGAGAACTTCATAACTAAATTTGCTAGATATTATACACCTGCTGTGGTATATGGAGCTATTGCCATAGCTGTAATTCCTCCTATTGTAACAGGAGAACCATTTTCAGAATGGTTATACAGGGCCTTGATATTCTTAGTAATATCTTGTCCGTGTGCTTTAGTAATCTCTATACCTCTAGGGTTTTTCGGCGGAATAGGTGGAGCTTCTAATAAAGGGATCCTTATTAAGGGAAGCAATTATCTAGAGGCCTTAAATAAAGTTGAAGCTGTCATATTCGATAAGACAGGAACATTGACTCATGGAGTATTCAAAGTTACAGAGATCAACCCTTCCGATGCCTTTAATAGGGACGAAATATTAGAGATGGCAGCTTATGCCGAAAGCTACTCCAACCATCCGATTGGACTTTCTATACTGAAAGCCTACAATAAAACTGTAGATAAGTCCTTGGTAGATAAATATGAGGAGATTGCAGGAAACGGAATAAAGGCAGTAATTAACGGCAGTGAAATATTAGCTGGTAACACTAAGCTAATGGATAGAGAAAAGATTGAATATAAAGCTGTTGAGTCTATTGGAACTATAATTCACTTAGCATTAGACAAGGAGTATGCAGGCTATCTAGTAATCTCAGATGAAATAAAAACGGATTCTAAGGATGCAATTAAAGAGCTTAAAGCACTAGGTATTAAGAAGACCATCATGCTTACTGGAGATACTAAGTTAGTAGGTGAAAAAATAGCTAATGAAATAGGTCTAGATGTGGTATATTCTGAGCTTTTGCCACATGAAAAGGTAGAGAAGCTAGAGATGCTTGAAAAAAGAAAGTCCTCAAAGGGGAAAATTATCTATGTAGGTGATGGAATAAATGATGCTCCAGTCCTTGCTAGGGCAGATATAGGTGTTGCAATGGGAGGACTTGGAAGTGATGCTGCTATAGAAGCAGCTGATGTAGTAATCATGAATGATGAGCCATCTAAAATAGCCACAGCCATAAGAATTTCTAAAAAGACTAGGACCATAGTATGGCAAAATATCTTGTTCGCCCTTGGAGTGAAAGGCATATTTTTAGTAATGGGGGCCTTTGGAATAGCAACCATGTGGGAAGCAGTATTTGCAGATGTGGGTGTAGCAGTAATAGCCATATTGAATTCAACTAGAGCAATGAAGTAAGAAATAAAGTTTCTTGAGAAAAATAGGTACAGTCCATTTGAACTGTACCTATAATTATGATATGTTATTTTTATTACGAATAGGAAAGTCCTACTATTTTAGTGGTTGATTTTATATACTTTCCTCCGAATCTTCTATATAAAAACTTTTAGATCCTTTTTTTACTTCTAACATATAAACACCCCTTAATCTAATTTTTTCATTTCTACCACAAGGAAATGAGATTTTTCTAATGATTTTATCTTTATATCTTCCTCAACGATTTCCATAGCATCTCTAGTATCAAGTACAATGCCATTTATATCAGAAGTTCCTTCTATTTGGACTAAATAAGCCTGTCTATCCTTCTCTACTTTTAAATCTATTTCATTATCCTTATCTAATTCCAGCACATATATATTTGAGTCTTGGTTGATTTTTATAGGCGCATTTCCCTCTCTAGAAGAAACGATATTAAGCCATTTATTCTTCCTATCGTTCCAATCAAATTTATAGTCTCCGTAGTTTGGGTCATATCCGTTTTTATCAGGCAATATCCATATTTGTAGAAATCTTAACAATTCATCTCCAAGGTTATGCTCACTATGCCATACTCCTGTGCCTGCACTCATATATTGAACGTGTCCACGGGATAGGGTGTTCTTATTACCCATGCTATCCCCATGAGTCAACTCTCCATTAACAACATATGAAATAATCTCCATATCCCTATGTGGATGAGTATCAAATCCTGTTTTTACCTTTACTAAATCATCATTTATTACCCTCAAGGTCCCAAAGTTTATATTTTCAGGATTGTAATAATGTGAAAAGGAAAAATGAAATTTGCTCTTTAACCAACCTAAATCACTGTTACCCATTTTAGTATTATCTATTCTTCTTAACATTTTTTTTACCTCCTGTAATATTACTTTATTTCTTTTTATCTTATGATATAATAGTATCAAATATATGACTTTACGCAAGTATGCACTTTTTAGTAGGATACTACCCAAAAGGAGAGTGAAGATATGGAAGATAAAAATAGAACAAAATATAGTTGCCCAATTGAATATACTATGGACCTAATTGCAGGAAAATGGAAATTAATAATCCTATGGCATTTATCTCAAGAGAAGGTAATGCGATATGGTGAGATAAAAAGCACTCTAAACAATATTACCCATAAGATGTTAAGCCAACAACTAAAGGAACTAGAAGCGGATGGATTCATTCATAGAGAAGCCTATCCACAGATACCGCCTAAGGTTGAATATTCCCTCACCAAGTTAGGTGAATCCTTTCTTCCAATAGTGGAAAGTATGAGCAACTGGGGAAAAAACAATTTAAAATAAATTAAATCGAGATATCACAAGTAAATAAAAGGAGATATGTCATGGGAAATTTAAAAATAGACGATACCGCTAGATTAATCGGTAAGTTAAGGCTTGGGAATGATGTTTATATTGCTCAGGGTTCAGTTCTCAGATCAAATAATGATTCTGTTACCATTGGTAATTCCTCATGGGTTCTTGAAAATTCGGTGCTTATAGGGACCCGTGAAAATCCAATAAAGGTTGGAAGTAAGACTATTTTTGGCCATAAGTGCATCGCTATAGGTACAGAAGTTGGTGATTTATGTGAAATTGGAAATGGGGTGGTTTTTCTATCAAATTCAAAAATCGGGAATATGTGCATATTTGGAGAAGGAACTATTATTCCAGAGGGTTGTGTAATTCCTGATGGTTCAGTAGTGGTAGGAAGACCAGGAAGAGTAATAAGAAAATTGACTCCTGAGGATAAGAATATGATTTCAAGAATGAGAAATAATGATATTTCAATAAGTGAATTTGTGGAGAATATAATCGACAACAATTCAAAGGAAGGTGAAGATATGGGGAAATTATATGAATTTAATAATAAGTATCCAAAGATAGGAGAATCATCTATTGTTTATGATTCAGCTGAAATAACTGGGGATGTTTTTATTGGAAACAATTCCATAATCGCTTCTGGTGTAAGGATTATTGGTAACTCTCATGGTCCTGTAAGAATAGGCGACAACGTTCAAATACTTGAGAATTCAGTTTTGCATTTATTGCCTGATAACGAACTAGTTATAGATGATAATGTGACCATTGGTCCTGGCTGCATAATTCATGGAGCTAATATAGGCTCAAATACTATAATTGAATCAGGTGCAATAGTCTGTGACTACAGCAAATTAGGAAAAAACACCTTGGTTAAGTCAGGTAGCCTTGTGAAACAAAGAAGTGTATTCGAGGATAATGCAATATTAGAAGGCTTCCCTGCAAAGAAGATAGGTGAAAATTCTGAGATACAGAAAAGACCTGCTTGGGGGATTTAGTTAATATTGAATTTCATCACAAGATAATGCTGGATAATTTTTAGTGACCTTTAATTGATAAAATTTATGTGAAAACGTTTCATATAAAATATTCTTATAATTGATTTCTAACAACAATATTATGTTAAAATACAAATTGTAAGCGAGGATTATCTCTTGCTATTTATAGCAATCTTTTTCTTGGAGTAATCAAGAATATTTTTAAGAAGGTGAAATTATATGATAATCGATTGTCATGTACATGAGGATAAGTATTCATTTGATAGTAAATTGGATTTTTATGAAGCAATAAGTGAAGCCAAATCAATGGGCTTGGATGGTTTGTGTATAACAAACCATGATAATAACCTGCTTAGAAATGAGATTGGCGATTCTGCAATAATAGATGGAATTTTAGTTATAGTTGGGGCTGAGGTTTTAACCTTTGAAGGAGATATTTTAACCTTTGGTTTAAAGGATATACCTAAGGAAATGATTAGCGCAGAAGAGCTTTTAACCCTTGTTAAGAAGAATAAGGGGGTAGCTATAGCAGCCCACCCATTTAGAGATAATAATAGAGGAATAGGAAACAATATGAGAAGATTAGCTCCTTTATTATCCGGGGTTGAAGCTTTTAATGGCAGCACTAAATTTGAACATAATATGCAAGCCTATCATCTAGCTAATAAATTAAACTTGCCTGTATTAGGTTCAAGTGATGCTCATGTTGTAGAAAGAGTGGGAATTTATACTACGCATTTCGAAGATTATATAAGAGATCATAAAGATTTTATTGAAGCTGTAAAACATTCAAATTTCCACCCGATTACGAAAGGGGACAAAAACCAAAGGTTTGTTAATGAAGACCGTATTTAAGAGGAGATGTCTCCAGTCCTATTTTATATGAATGTATATGACATTGTATGATTAAATAAAACAATAGAGGGTTTAAGAGTATATTAACTCTTAAACCCTCTTTCTTTTGTCCTAAGCTTACTATTTTTTTCTAAAAACATTGGTTTTAAGAATTGTTCTGCCTATTAGGGCTGCGAAAAAGATTCCTTGCATAGCCAAAAGATAAACGCCTATATAATTAAGCATTTCAGGATTTGTTTCACCCTTTGCCTTAAATATATAGTAAGATGCTCCGACTAAAGACATTATGGCAACTATATTAGAGAGCACTATATACAAATCAGTCTTAAATTCTTTTCTCTTAATAACTCTATATGAGTCAAATATTAAAGTTCCAGCCACAATTAAACCAAAAATAAGCCCTATAATATCTTGTGCAGATGAAGAAGAAAATAATCCTTTACCAAATATTAAAAGGAAACCTATAATCATAAGAATTACAATGTATACTATTTTTTTCACTTTATCACCTCCAAATCAATTGATTTTAATTTTATCCTAATTTTAAGCCTAATTAATAATTACCAAATTATTTTAACACAAATAAATCATTTAAACAATTATCGCTTGTATAGGAGCGTTTGTGGTATATTGGTTTGAAGTAAGAAATTCTTAAGACTTTTGTCAGTTGTTTTGTCTCTAATGATAGGTGAATCCTTCACCTTCTACCTCGGTAATATGTGAGATGGTTACGAAGGCTTCTTTATCTATGGCTCTTATAAATTCTCTAATCTTTATATACTCACTTCTATCAACTACTGTGTTTATAATCTTTTTCTCTTTCTTTGAGTACCCTCCTGTAGCATGATAAATTGTAGTGCCCCTATCGATATCCTTATTGATATAGTCGTTAATGCCCTCAAATTCCTTGGAGATTATAATCATATTTACCTTTACATTAAAACCTGCAATCATCTTATCGATTACAATGGAGTTGATTATTACGCCTAGCAAAGAATACATGCCAAGCCTAGGACCAAAGACAAATCCTGCAAATAGGGTAATCAAGAAGTCGGGAATCAAGAGGGACTTGCCCATATCTATGTGGAAAAACTTGTTTATAATCTTTGCTACTATGTCAGTTCCACCTGTAGAGGCGTTTTGATTGAAAATTATTCCTATACCTACACCTGCAATTAGTATTCCGAAGATTAAATTAATAAATAAATCATCAGTAAAAGGTTTATTCATTGGAGTAATCATCTCAAATAAGGCAAATATTCCGGATAGCACAAAGCTGGAATATAGAGTATAACCTCCAAATTCCTTGCCCAATACTAAAAATGCTGTAATAAATAGAATTAGGTTTATAATCACTAATATAAAGCTGTAGTTAATGGAGGGAATCAAGGTGCTAATTACTAAGGCTAAGCCTGTAGCTCCTCCAACAGCTAAATTTGAGGGTATAAGAAAATAGTATAGCCCACTAGCTAGAATCACTAAGCCTACATTAATTATTAAGAACTTCTTTATACTTTCACCCAATTGTAACCCCTCCTAAATAGCATCTTAAACACATATTTACTTCTAAAATTATTATACACTATTTTAAAATCTATATTTAAGTATCTAAAAATTATGTATTTATTCTTAATTACACTTAAACGAGGTCAATACACTATCTATTCAAAAAATATTTAAACAAATTACGACAAAAGTTTGTTTAAATATGCAAAACAAGATATAATTAATTAATGCTTTTATGGGGGGATAAATAATTATTATGCTAAAAGCTATACTGGATTATAAATCAAATAAGAAATTAATATTGTTTATATCATATTTTACATCTGTCCTAATAGCAGTGATTGTTTATTTAACTGGAGGGACAACTTACGCATATACAAATCTTATGTATATTCCCATATCATTTGTTGCATCAACTAGAGGAAAGAAAGATGCGATGTTGAATGCCTTAGTAAGCGGCTTGTTAGTAGGACCTATTATGCCATTAAATGTATCTCTTGGATTATCTCAAGCGACTACAAATTGGGCAACTAGAATTTTAATTTATGAAACTATAGCCTTCATAATTGGTTTTTTATACGATTATGGAGAAAAGAAAAAGGAATACATAAGTACTCTACATACTCTTGATAGTATGACTGGTCTTAAGAATATGGAGGCATTTCAAAATGAAGCTATGCCTAAGCTCAATAGTAGAACTATTATAAGTTTGACCATAAAGGACTATGAGCATACTAATAGGCTATTTGGTTATCAATTTTCAAAGGCCACTATTATCAAGGTATCTGAATTGTTAAAAGAAGCCATATTAGAAAATCCTAATATGGAACTCATAAGATATGTGGGCATGGAGTATGTCATTATTATAAATGATGATAGGGAATATAAGCCTGATGATATAATTAAGTTCCTCGAATTTTTGGATAAAAGGATTATAGTTGTTCAGGACATACCTAGATATTTGGAATTAATAATTGGTTATACTAGAATTGACGAAAAAACATATATAAAAGAAGGTATAAGACAAGCCATACTAGCCTTAAGACAATCTATATTCGATAATAATAAGATTATGGAATATGATCCTAAATTTGATAATTATTATAAGAATATTGTTGATGTTGGTGCTAACTTTGGAAAGGCACTTAAAAATAATAATATTAAAGCTGCGATTCAAAAGATATATAATGCCAATACTGAAGAGATTGTTGGAGTCGAAATGCTTGCTAGGTGGATTAAAGAGGATACTACTATGGTTCCACCTGTAATTTTTATACCGATTATAGAAACTACGGATTTAATAAATGATTTGACAAAGTTTATGATAGATAGAGCCATTGATTATATCAGAAGGATAAAGGGGAATGTGGCAGCTTCTATAAACTTTTCTTCAAATAATTTCAATACACCTACAGTGGAGTATCTTCTTAATCTAGTTAAGGCGTTAAAACTTGACCCTTCTAGAATTAGGATTGAGATTACAGAGGAAATAATTATTCACAAAAAAGACTTTGAATACCTTAATTTACTTAGTAATGCTGGATTTAAAATAGCTATTGATGATTTTGGTACAGGCTATTCATCATATAAAATGCTTTTAGACCTACCCCTTGATTATGTTAAAATTGATAAATCCTTGATTGATGATATTGCTAAAGATAAAGCTTCGACCTCATTAGTAGAAAGTATAGTATATTTTTGTAAAATGAATAATATCGAGACTATAGCTGAAGGCATTGAGACCAGAGAAATTGCGGACAAATGCAGAGAGATTGGAATAGACTATTTACAAGGCTATTATTATCATGTTCCAGAAATTATTTATTAAGAGAGGAAAGAAAATGAAAAATAACAAGAAATTTATAATTGTAGTTTCATTGGTTCTAATGTTTACATTATCAGGGTGCTCAGCTATCCTTGATAGAATTTCGGTGCTAAGAGGAGATTTAATTGGAAATAATTTTGAGATAAGCGTATACGACCATTATGCTAACAAGACATTAGAGCTAAATGGAACTAAGATAACTGTTGGACTCTTAGAAAATGATGCTAATAATAACGTTGAATCAGCTGGTTTTGAATCAAGTGTCCTTGAGATAACTGTTAACGGACAAGAGATGATACAAGTAGGTAATACGGTAATCTTTGCAGAAGAAGGCTTAGATATGGTAGAGGATTATCAAGCACCTAGCAATATAGATGTAAGTGGGGGAGGAGGCT
Source organism: uncultured Tissierella sp. (assembly GCA_964485455.1). Lineage (GTDB taxonomy): Bacteria > Bacillota > Clostridia > Tissierellales > Tissierellaceae > Tissierella_B. Next base: position 229 of record CAZAJU010000079.1, on the reverse strand, counting down.
TTGTCCCTCTAGATAGGCTTATTAATGACCTAAAAAACCAGATTGGAAAAGAAAAGACAATAATAGTTTCTAGTCAAATGGGAATTCCTTTAGGGGTTTATCAGGGGAAAAGGGTATATGTGACGGTACCCGATGATTTGCCAAAGATGACAAGGCTTAATATCGATGGTAAAAGCTTATATATCCATCGTGCAAATTACGTAATTCTAGATACGGATTTAATGGAATA
>CAZAJU010000078.1:0-9920 GCA_964485455.1 uncultured Tissierella sp. | reverse complement strand
TAGAACGTCCGCCTGTCACGCGGAAGGTCGAGGGTTCGAGTCCCTTCCATTCCGCCATTATAGTTCATAGTCATTAGTCGATAGTCTTTAGTAAAAAATACTAAATTCTAAAGTTCTAAGAACTAAACTCTATATTGGTCTCATCGTCTAGTGGTTAGGACGCGGGACTTTCAATCCTGCAACCGGGGTTCAATTCCCCGTGGGACCGAATTAAAAATTAATGTTAAATGTTGAATGCTAAATGTTGAATAATTGATTTATTTTCTTATGAACTATTGTTTATTATAATAGTTTATGAAAATACACGACCTACATTCAAAATTTAAAATTTAGAATTTAAAATTCACACGAAGTGTGTTATGGGTGATTAGCTCAGTTGGCTAGAGCATCTGCCTTACAAGCAGGGGGTCATAGGTTCGAGTCCTATATCACCCACCATAAAAAAACCTGTGTTACAAGCAGGGGGTCATAGGCCCGCCACGTAGTCCTACGTGGTTCAGTCCTATATCACCCACCATAAAAAAACCTGTGTTACAAGCAGGGGGTCATAGGCCCGCCACGTAGTCCTACGTGGTTCAGTCCTATATCACCCACCATAAAAAAGATTGTTAGTATCAACCATCATGGGTCTATAGCTCAGTTGGTTAGAGCAATCGGCTCATAACCGATTGGTCGTTGGTTCGAGTCCAACTAGGCCCAAGTAAAAATCAAGAATTTATCATTCAGAATAAAATGACTTGTAATTAATTCTGAATTATACATTCTACATGAGAGTTGCGGGTGTAACTCAATTGGCTAGAGTGCCTGCCTTCCAAGCAGACTGTTGCGAGTTCGAGTCTCGTCACCCGCTCCAGACGGAATTATACCATCGTTCAGATGGTCTAAAATACCGAACAGAGCCGAAATTTGAGGGGTTTGATACCCTTCTTTTTTCGTATAGTAAAGTTTTCCTCAAAATAAAACTCCCACAAGTAACATTTTTAATTCTACGGCTCATAATTGCCATATAGATAGGGGATCTTCTATAATGTTCCTTACTCTTTCATACAGAACAATAAACTCCTTCTCGTTAAGAAGTTTATCTTGTAACTCATTTTCTAGTATCTCTTTTTCTTCTTCTAATTCGGCCCATTTCTCCTCTATATTCTGGATTAGTTCTGGTTTATTGAGTTTTCCTATACTATTGCGGAAATTGTCTGTTTCCTTCTCTATGTCTTTTATTCTTCTCTTTTTTCATTCGTTAATATTGGCTTGTACCTTATTCTTTTTATCAAAAACTTCTTTTAATAGCCCATCTAACAAAGCAATTACTCACTTTTTAGGAGTTAATTTGTCTAACAGTTTTTCAAAATCAGAGTGCATAGTATCTATATTGATACATTCCTTGTGTGTACAGTCTTTTCTATTGCATCAGTAATAATAATATAGTTTACCCATCTTCCCTTTGGATGGTCGCGCCGTCATAGGATAATTACAATGAGGACAATATACTAATCATCTTAATGGGTATAGCTCTGATGTATCTTTTCTTGGTCAAACCTTTAATCAGCCTTTATGTTTTAATCTCCTAAGGATTTTATTTACCGTAGAAAGATTTATCAAAGGCATATGCACCGCGTCTACGGGTTTTGTTATCCCATAATTTGGGTTTGGATACAATATAAACCCAGCATAGAAATAAAGTTTTTCTACTTCAAATAATCTTTTTACAAAAGTAAGATTTAGTTTTCAAGGGTTGGGAGAATGATAGTTAGATAGAAGGTTTCTATCATTGAAATACTGTAATAATTGCATATTGTTTATGAATACTCCATTTGCAAACAATTCTAATCATTCTTTTATGATTGAGGCTTGTGGTTCTTTTATTTGTAGTAGTTTCTCTGTTTTACTTCAGTTCTTTATGCGTATTCTTTCATATCCAGCAGGGACATCAAAAATCCGATGTCAATTATATAGTTTAGCCTTAGATCCATTAAGGCTTCTTTCTCTGATACGTAGTCTTTCATTTTTTGCGAGTGCAATATCTATGTCGGTAATAAAAGAATCGTTTACGTTTATACTTGAGATATTTCTTCCACTATTGGTTGTCATTATATCGACCCCAGTTGACTCTATGCGTTTTTTTAGGTCTCCAGTTTGTGTTGTGTCCTCACTTCTTGAAATTCTTGATATCTCAGTACATAGAAAATATGTAACTTTGGGATATTTTGAATTTTCTCTTTTGATATAGTCTATGGCTTCTAGTAAACCTTTTCTACTTAGGTCGGCTCCTGATTTCCCACCATCAGAAAAAACCTTTAATATTGTAATATTTTTACTCTCTGCCCGCCTTCTACACGTAGCCTCTTGGCTTGCTAATCCATTGCCTTCGTTTACTTGTTTTGGATCCGAAACACGAACATAAATAATGGCGGTAGGATTCTCTTTTGCTTCTGTATAAATCGTTTTTTCTATATACTCGCCCTTTTCTATATCAAATCTCATCTTCTTATTAGCATCATACTTTGGTTGTTTTTTGGACATCGTTGTTTTGGATAAGAAATAAATCATTTGGGGTACAGGACAGCCCATTTAGTAGTTTGTATATAGTTCTGAACTCTATTTTCTTTGACTTTACTCTATTGATTGCTGATAGTTGTTGAGGCGTAATACCAGTGATTTTTGATAATTTTCTCAGTGTTATTGATCTAGACTTAATCAAACTCTTTAGATTTATCGATATTAGTCTTTCCATAATGTATTTGTTAATATATAAAGGTGTTTGATAGGAGTATATTTATTTTTTTGTAAAAATCAACCATACTTTCATTTTTCTTTAAAAAAAAGATGGGGGCTACCCATCCTTTTCTACAGTTACTTTGAATCTCTATTCTTGACGTAGTCTTCAACTATAATAGAGCAAATGCTCCTCAACATATCTATGAGTTTTTGAATTTCCTCATCGGATAGGTTTTTATAGTTTTCTCAAAGCAGTTGTCTGGCCTTTTCTATAGACATATAATCCAGTAGTTATCCTAAGACTTTACGTTATTGCGTAAACATCTAGCGGTAACATCGGAGGCTCCATAGTTCTTTATGGACTATGTCTAGAGTATCTATCTCTAGTGTTTTTTCAAATCCTTTTTCTTGATGGTTTTTCACAGTCATCCAATAGGGCTTCCTTTAACATCCACATCCCAGTCTTTATCAGAGTATCTATATAATTTTTCTCAATATAGCTTTTTTTCTTTTCCATATCTTTTGTGAGTTATAATTCCATAATCAGAAACAAAAGTAAGAAAATCTTGATATGTGGCATTTCAATTACTCTCTTTATTTATAGCTTCGAAAGTGGCTTTCATGAAGTTTGGGACCCCCGATTTATAAGAGATAGTTATGTCTCAACTGAAATTATTTCATACCTTTTGTAAGAATAGCCTGATATCATTTTGAAGTATCTTGATTAGGATGTCCTTATCCATATCTCAAAATGACCATCCTTCCTTTGGGTTCCTTTGATAATAATTAGCAATAAATTTATCTTCTACAGTTCTTTCTCGATCTTTAAATTCCTTGATATCCTTTCTTTGTTGCTCCATTTGTTTATCATAGCTCATGCTATATTCCCATGATTTAGTAGTATCAGTAACATTTTCTATTTCTACCATAATTAGGGGGTTTATCGCAATAAAAATATTACTCACCAAGAACACCAATCAATATGTTCCGATATAAGATACAGAAAAATTGGAGCAATTAAAGAGAATTAACATGCTTTTTACATTGTGGCAGATTTTAACCAATATTTAATATGACAATAATTTTGCGGTTACACTAGACCAATGCATGCCTCAATATCCATATTGTAGGAATACCGAAACATTACATCAGTCGAATTCTTTTTCGTATCTATAATATGGCTGATTAGACCCATCAGGAGCCTTATCCATTCAAGATTCTATCTCATAAAAACCATCCCTTGCTAGTCTATTTTGTATTTCAAATATATAACCATACATACTATTATCCCATTTTTTTTGTAATTTATCGCATTTAGCTTGTTTGGCCTTAAGTTCCCTCTCTTTAGCCATTGTTTCCTTTGCTATTCTTGCATTTTCTTTTGCTATTTCTGCTTTTTTTTCATTCTCAATTCTTATTTCCTCCGCTGTTCTGTCTCTAGTTATTCTAATAGATTCTTTAGCTGATTTATATTTGTTACGAGCTAGAACAGTGAATGTCTTGACTGTATAATTAGCTAAATCACCTAAAGAAATAAACTTCGTATATGTATTTCATGACCCCGATAATAGGATATCATCTAAATATACCATTGTTGCATCATTAACTTCTAGTATAAGGTTATATCAACTATCTTGTCCCATATTTATATCTTTATCTATTACAAAGATAGATGGTATCGGCGTGTTTGCTTCTTCTAAAGCTAGCCTTTTTTGTTCTTTGCCTTCTGCGACCATTGAGATGATGGACAAGGCTCACCAAATCACGAGTAATAACGTAGCAAATAGGAAAAAATAATGTTTTATTTTGTTTGATCGCCCAAATTTTTTCATAAAAAAATAATATTTTACCTTAGATCGTCAAAATTTTTTCATAAAAATATTGTTAACAATAAAAAGACGACTTACCACCTACGTCGCCAAACGATAGTGCAGTGTTCCCAACAGTGTTGAAAGACAAAGCTAAAGGTAAGCCGTCTTTTTCTACTGTTGATAAACACACAAAAATATGACTATAAGATCATATACACTATCGTTTGGCAAGTCAAAAATAAGTATTTGCCTGCTATTTTCAAACACAAATAAAAAGCTATATCCCTCTGATTCTCAAAATCAAAAAAAAGATATGTACACACATATCTAAATATACTCCCCATACATATATCCCAACTTTTGACCCCCTACCCCTATATGCACAAAGACGCCAGATAATTGAGTAAATGTAGTTCTCTTCGTTTTGTAAACAACAATAACATATGCACATATGTGCTATATGAGTAAATCATAACATACCGTATATCTTTCTTCTTTGTGTCCACTCTGATAGTTTTTATGTGAAAAATGTATGTAATCTATCTACCATCTGAAAGTTACGTTAGTTTTCTTTTTATAACCCTCTGTGTGTGTGAAATCTATGGTCTTTATGTAAAATACATGTATAATATGTTCACTACTTAAATGTCATATTGTCTTTTATAGTGGGTGGAAACTTATGGTCTTTATGTAAAATACATGTATAATATGTTCACTACTTAAATGTCATATTGTCTTTTATAGTGGGTGGAAACTTATGGTCTTTATATAAAATCTATATATAATATGGTATATGTACAATCCCTTGTTCTCTTATGGTGGTTATAGGATATATCTATCTTACGGCCCAAGTTTCAGGGACACTGTTTATGATATTCGTTCAGGGATTTTACTTAAACTATATCCCTAGTATTTCATTTTAGTAAAAATAATTATAAATTTATTGGGTCTATCCGACTATCTGTTGTTGCACTCTGGTCTTTATTTGAACGTATTGAGGATACTGAGTTGAAATTATGTCGTGTAAATTTACTTTTTCTCAATCTCAAATATCTTCAATTGATATAACTAATGCGTAGTTTTGAATAAATTCTCCTTTTGTCAAAGAGCCCCTTAGATTATGATCTAATCGTATTTGTCGTTCTCATGATTTAAACGCTACATAATTCTTTTCAAAACACTTTACTGTTCACCGATCTTCTCTAAAATCCATTTTTCATCAGACTAATTCTCATCATAAAAAGCGATTGTTCGAGTTAAAATAATGCATATTAAGTGAAATATTGGAAAGGGCATATTCTATATCTGAGTCTGGGCTAACTGGTGATATATATACAAGAGTACATCTTATTCTTATTTTTCTTCATTCTAATTCTCTTGGGACAGTAAAACTTATCCTCTGTTTATCTACAGGCCTTATATCATCGATCCGTTCTCGTCTACTATTGATCTTTTTTTTTACTTTAACGGTGTCTTCTAGTCAGAATGAATCGATATAAGTATAGGTAGCAGAATTTGTAAAACAATTGACGGCTTTGTTAAAATCGGGGATTCAATAGCCAGTGTATAAATGTTTTTTATCTTCTGGGATTAGGCTATTATCTGGCAACTCGTAATTGGCCGAATGTATTAGCATAGCTTTAACTAATTCAACTGGGACTCAGTCTTCTCATATCACGGTTTTTTGCAAAAAACTATATATTTCTGCGGCAATTTGACTAACAATTGGAGTAGAAAAACTTGTTCATACGTGCTCCACTATTTTATCTTTTGCCTTTCATAGGCCCGTCACTCATATACTTCAGTGTCTTCAGAATTTATCAATATTCCCTCAATAATGACATACATCTGGTTTAGCGATTCATTCAATGCCAACCCTACTAAATGGGGAGGGTTCATTAATTTTTGCTATTGAATTAGTCGATTCTTGATCAGCGATGGATCATACGGTTAAAGTGTTAATCGTATCTCATGGGGTAGCTATTTTTACATCATGTAGTTCAAAATGTTCAGGATATTGATTAAGTATATTAAGGTCCGCAACATAATTTCACGATGATATTACAAACAATACTTTGTATTTTTCAGCCAAAGCGTCTATTTCTCTAGTGAGATAGTCTTTTGTCCCGTCGATGCTTATTGGTATCTCATAATTTAATGATAAATTTATTATTTTTATATCTTCAGGAAGCTCTGGAATTGTTTCTGTTAAGATCTCAATAAATTTTCTTGGAGACAATGTAGGTGCCGATGGATTATCTGAATCGGCTATTATTTGTATATCATAAACATTAGCATGTACAACCAGTTCATTATTTTCAGATATCTGTTCTAAAATATTGTTTCCAAACATAATACGGCTTCAAACCATTGTTCAATGGAATCTATTCATATAGCACTCTTCTACATAACCTTCTTTCACTCATAATATCAATCAATTGATTAAACTATGTTTTTCAATTCATGAATCAAAAAGCGCAACTTTTGCATCAAGTTCTCATGCTGTAATTTTCATATCATCAAAATTATAAGTTATTTCTTCTGAGTCAGATAATTTTATTGAGATTTCTTTCTCTATTTTATTAACAACGTTTTTCATTGGTTTAGAAATCTCCTCTAATAAATCAGCAGAAGATATCTCTCAATATAATATTTTAGAACTACTATTTGAAATAAAATATTCTAGGTTAGAATCATACTTTTGATTAAGTGCCTCTGTAATAAGCGAACATTCAATATCGCTTAATGAGTTTTGGAAATATGCGAAAACAGTGTCTCATAACATAATCTCTTCTGTAATGATTTCTTCCTTATACATTGGGCTAATTTCTATAATTGCAGACAATAGATTTTTATTGTTTTTGGTATTAATTCCATCAATTCATTCTTTCCACTTATTTAAATCAGATATTTTTGCTGAAGCAGAAAACTTACCATCTTTTCTATGCGCATAAACATCAATATTATAGTCATCGAACATATCTTTGGGTTGTGCAGATTTAGAAAGTGCTTTAGGATGAATCTTTACTTCAAAAAACACTTTATCTATTAGGTTGGGGATTATATTCTCTTGATTTGAATTTACATAGTTAATCATTGTACTTAGCTCATTTTTCCTATTTAACTTATGCTCTTCAAAATTACGCTCATCTCAATAATATTGAGCTCATCCTCAACCTCATTTCTTATGAGATTCTTTGTTTTGAGCTGGTATTTTAAATATCGGGAATGTTACATCCATGATTACAAATTATAAATTAAATCTTATTTCGAGAATGTAAAGTAGAATCAGAAATACTTGTTAACGCTTCTAATTCTTTATAAGTGTAATTCGAAGATGCCTTTAGTTTTGATACGTATGGTTTCAAAATAACATTATTTCATTTATGTACTTTAATCTGTTCCAAACAGATTTCATTAATAATTAATTTAGGTAATATTACTATATCTTTTTTACTTAATAACCATTTCTTTAGCGACTTGTGAGTTATGGATTCTATCATTGATCACGAAAGTCCTCTTGATAGTTCAGAGAATTCGGAAAGATGCTTTTTGGAAATTGGATATTCCTTCAAGAATAACTGGAATAACTTTTCTCTTCATTGAGTATCAATATCTGATAGATCTAACAAATAATCAAATCTTCTAGTTACTGCTTTATCTAATATATGATAATGGTTGGTAGCTGCGATTAGTATTGTTTCAGAATTCAATGTATCAATGTTTTGGAGCAAGACAGTAACAACCCTTTTTAATTCTCAAAGTTCAGTAGAATCATCTCTTTGCTTTCAGATGGAATCAAATTCATCTAAAAATAAAATACATCTATTCTTTTTCGCATCATCAAATATCTTTCTAATGTTTTTTCAGGTTTCTCACAAATATGATGATATCAATTGATCTAACCGAACATGCATAACTGGCAATCAAAGTTCTCCAGCGAGAGCATATGCAGATATAGTCTTTCATGTTCATGGATCTCAATGGAAAAGAACTTTGGTATCGGACTTGATTTTATGAGAAAGAAATAAATTTCTATTTTTATAATTATTAATTATTTCTTCTATGATTGATAGATTCCTTTGAGAAAGAATTACATCCGATAATTTTATTTTGGATTCTCTAAGCTCAAACAAAGGATTATTTTCATGTCTACTTATAGATGCGGGCATTAATGACTTATTCTTATCTGAAGAATTGGGATTCGCATATAAACTTCTTAGGATTCTAGCGACATTGGGGTTATTTCAATCTTCATACTTATTTATCAATTCCTGCATTATATTATCGGCCAGTGCAAAATCACCTTTTTTATATGCTTTTACTATTTCGGATAGCTTTTTTATACTCACCATAACTTATAATTAGCTAATTAAAGAGATTTACAGTTTTTTATATCCAATTTATATATAAAAGCAACAGAATTGGATAGTGTTTATTTTTTTATAAAAAGACTCCCTGATGGTCTGATATCTCTCCTATATATCTATGATCAGTAGCTATTATGATAGTGTCTATCCTATGTTATCCCTATAGTTTTACTATCCACTAGGTGGTCATTCCCTATCATAAACCTCTCTTTTAGCCTTCCATCAAATTTGAGATCATATCTGATCTGAGCCACAAAAGAGTTGATAATATCCTCTTTTTGCTTCAACTCAGAATAAAGCGAGTCAAAGAGTTTGATAAATGTGCCCTCGTGAGCTAATGATTTACGAAAATTTACGACATCGCAAGATGTCTTGAAATAGAGTCGGTAACCTAGGTTACCGATTTTTTGTTTCGTAAAAGTATCAATTATAATAGAATTTGTTATTTAAACTTTACTTTATTACATTGCTATTTTGAATTAGTTAGAAAGTAAGTAATCTAAGTGTTAATAGATGAAATATGGTTGGTGAGATATAAAACAGTGGCGCATAAATTGCGCTATTTTTAATAATTTAAAAATACAAAAAAAGACATAACTCGGAGAAATTATAACAAACAACAAGATGTAGTGTTGTCAATATAAAATAACTAGAATGATGTCAAATCTTTGCTTTTTTTGAAATAAAATATAGTATTTAGATACATAAAGATTTTTTTATTTTTTTTACTTAAAACATGATTAAAAGCATTAATATGTGGTTTAAGAACACATTTAAATTAAAAGGTAAAAAATCAAATATACATACTTTGGTAATAGCCATTGCTATTGTTATGATTTGGAGAGATGTACGAGGCATCTTAGATAAATTCTTATTCCCAAACCATGAATTATTAAGTTATATTGTTGGGGCTATAATATGAATTATCATCATCTATATTGATGATAAAAAAATAGATGAACTTGGGGTCAATTAAATTTTGAATTTAGCCACCTGAGAGTATAATAGAGGTATGACCTTT
>CAZAJU010000077.1:0-9929 GCA_964485455.1 uncultured Tissierella sp. | reverse complement strand
TCCTAAACTTACTCTGATTTTGGTGCAAGAAACATTATCATATTTCTTCCTTCTAATTTTGCAGGTTTTTCTATAACGCCTGCATCTCCTACAAGTTTTACAAAGTCATCAAGTACAACTCTACCCATTTCTGTATGACCCATTTCTCTACCACGGAATCTTACAGCTATCTTTACCTTATCTCCGTCACCTAAGAACTCGATGGCTCTGTTTGCCTTCGTAGTTAAATCGTGAGTTTCAATATTTGGGGATAAACGAATTTCTTTGATATTGATAACCTTTTGGTTCTTCTTAGCTTCCTTTTCCTTCTTAGCGATTTCGTATTTGTATTTTCCGTAATCTAGTATTTTACATACTGGTGGCTTCGCAGTAGGAGCAACATTTACAAGGTCAAGCTTTCTTTCATTAGCTATTTCCATAGCCTTTCTAGTTGGAACAACCCCTAGCTGACTTCCATCAACATCGATTAGTCTAACTTCCTTGTCTCTTATCTCTTCATTAATCTGAAGCTCTTTAATAGTACAGCACCTCCTAATTTTAATTGCATAAAAAAAACGGGCATAGAACGCCCGCTTAATTACATCACAATATATAGCCCTCCAGGACTATTATCAAAACCTTATAAGCCGCAGCAATAAGGTGAGAAGCGGAACCTTCTACTTAAACTAGATATTCAGTTCTTGTCTATTATATGCTATAGTATTCCCTTTGTCAAATATTATTTTTTATTTAGCAAGTTCATATAAAGCTTTAGCATAGATTTTAGTTATCTTAATTAGATGCTCGATTCCTATATACTCATCCTTTTGATGAGCAACATCTTTTTGTCCAGGAAACATAGGGCCAAAGGCTACAGCATTCTTCATGGCTCTAGCATATGTGCCTCCTCCAATAGTGATTGGCAGGGACTTATCATCTCCACTCATTTCTCTATAGACATTCATCAACTTCTCAACTAAAAAGTCATCTGCAGGAGTATAAATAGGCTTAGAGTCTTTGCTTCCCTCAACTACCTCAATAGTTGTATCCTTAAGATTTTCTCTAAGACAATCATAAACTTCCTTTGAAGTAGTCTTTATAGGATATCTTATGTTTATAGTCAGAATGATTTTCCCATCCTCTATCTTTATCATTCCCGGATTAAAGTTTAACTTTCCTGATACATCATCTTCAAGACCGCAACCTATACCCTCTCCATTGTGCTTATATGCAATTCTCTCGTTATACAAATCAATAAATCTACAAGTAGAACATCCACCATCAAAAAGATGGCCTAAGAAACCCATTAGATGAGAAATAGCATTTTCACCTTTTTCTGGAGTACTACCATGGGCGGATATGCCCTTTACAGATAGCTTTATCATATTTCCATCCTTTAATATAGAGAGCGGAATTTCTTTATCCTTATTGTACTCCTTCAATGATAATTCTACGTTTTCAGGATTCTTAACCTCTAGCAAGGCTTCTGCATAATCAGGAACCATATTAGGTGCATTGCCGCCCTTTAAATCCCTTAAATATATATCACAAGCTGTAGGCTTATTCATTTTGAATACCAAGTCAAAAATGATTATCCCTTTTTCCCCATGAATTACAGGAAAATTTGCATCAGGTGTAAATCCCATATCAGGTGCTTTCTCATTTTTGAAATAATGATCCATACATTTCCAGCCTGTTTCCTCATTTGCACCTATAATCAATCTTATATTTTTATTTAGTTCTAAACCTGCTTCTTTTAGAGCCTTCATTGCATAAAGAGTTGCTATAGCAGGTCCTTTATCATCTGTAGTTCCTCTTCCAAATATCTTTCCATCATGAATTTCTGCACCATAAGGAGGATAAGTCCAGCCATCACCTTCAGGGACAACATCAACATGGGCAAGTACACCTACCGTTTCTTCTTTCTCTCCAAATTCTATGTGTCCTGCATATCCATCTAGGTTTTTAACCTGAAACCCCATTTCTTTTCCTAATTCAAGGATGTGTTCCAAGGCCCTATAGGGTCCTTCTCCAAAGGGCATACCAGGTAATGGTTTTTCCTCTACGGATTTAATACGGATTGTCTCCTGTGTAGATTGAATTATATCTTTTTCATATGAATCAATTAATTCTAAAAAATCCATAAAACTCTCCTTTCTTTGTTTCTCTACCTCATTTAAGCATCAGCGCAAATTGCTATGCAATTTCATCACTCCGCCGCAATGAGGTGGATGTTTTGCTTCTCCACCTCATTATACCAAACTAATTTTTATTTTTCAGCAGATTATTAATTATATTAAAAAGTGACTTCATAACCTTCGCTAGGAAACCCTAGGTTTCCTTGGACGATTGCTACTTAAGTCTGAGCACATTCCTGAAACCCGCAGGAGATAATCCCCTACAACCCCTTTTTTATATTATTGAAAAGTAGAACTTTTGAATAATATAAAAAATTCATTTGGTTACACTATGAATATTGAAAGGCGGGGATAAATTGAAGAAGAAAAAAATAGTGTTTATGTTCTTTTTGGTCGGTTTGATTTCTTCAGCTTTACTGGTTTTAAGCATCTTTATTCCATCGATGAATGTGGATGTAAGCTTTGGTGACAAACTTTTGGTTATAGCTTTGACCACAATCCTATTTTTCTATTATCGCAGCTTGAATGAAGGCCCACAGCTTATGCCCTCTATCCTAAGCATAGAAAACCTAAATCAGAAAGAAAGGGTAAGACCAAACGTATCCTTTAAGGATGTGGCAGGATTAGAAGAAATAAAGGAAGAGCTACAAGAAAACATAGATTTCATCAATAATTCCTTTAAGTACAAGAAAATGGGAGCCAAAATGCCAAAGGGCATATTATTTCATGGCCCACCAGGAACAGGAAAAACCCTTCTAGCTAAAGCAGTTGCAGGTGAAACAAACTCCACATTCCTCTACGCCAGCGGGTCGGAATTTGTAGAAAAATACGTAGGTGTCGGTGCTAAAAGGGTAAGAACTCTATTTGAAAAAGCAAAAAAGGACGCACCATGTATTATCTTTATAGACGAAATCGACGCTATAGGTACTAAAAGAAACTCAGAATCCAATAATGAAAAAGATCAAACTTTAAATCAGCTTTTAATAGAACTGGATGGTTTCGAAACCGATGAAACCATCATCGTTATAGGAGCTACAAACCGCTTGGACTTACTTGATGAAGCTCTTCTAAGACCAGGAAGGTTTGACAGGCATATCTATGTTGGAAATCCAAATATCAAGGCTAGAGAAAAGATTTTAGAGGTCCATACAAACAACAAGCCCTTAGATAAATCCATAAGCATTAAGGATTTAGCACAAAAAACTGTGGGACTTTCAGGCGCTGAATTAGCTAATATTGCCAATGAAGCAGCTATATTGGCCGTCAGAAATAAAAAGAATACTATTTCCATCAACGAATTTGATGCTGCTATCGAAAGGGTTCTAGCAGGCTTAGAAGTGAAAAACCCATCTGTTTTATTGAAAGAGAAAAATATAGTGGCTATTCATGAAGCAGGTCATGCACTTGTTTCAAAGGTAGTAAATACCGATTTAATCCAGAAGATTTCTATAGTTCCTAGGGGTCATGCATTGGGATATGTACTAAAGTTTCCAGATGAGGAAAGATACCTCTTTACCGAAACAGAGCTACTCCATAGAATTACTTGCCTCCTAGCCGGAAGAGCTGCAGAGGAATTTAAATTCAAAGAAATTACCACAGGAGCAAAAGACGATTTGAATAAGGCAACTGATATAGCTAGGGAAATGGTCTGCAGTTATGGTATGAGTTCACTGGGATATATGGCTCTTGATGAAGCATATATACGATATAATTATGATTCCATAAGGATGGAAATCAAGAAAATAACCGACAAGGCTTATTCCAATGCTATTTCAATAATTGAGGATCATTTTGAAGTGCTCCTTGAAATTGCTTCAACTCTCCTAGAAAAAGAAACTATAGATAAAGACGAACTAGACCATATTTATAAGAAGTACATTAATAAAAGCACCCTGGCAACTTAACAAAGAACAAAAAAGAGAGCATTTCACATTGCTCTCTTTTTTTATAGCTACTTAGTTTTATTGCTGTTTTCACTTACAATTTTTTCAATAAAGGAGTCTACACCCATTTGACCAAGGTCTCCTTCATCTCTCTTTCTTACTGAAACCAATCTATCTTGAACTTCCTTTTCACCTACTACTAAGGAATAAGGAATCTTTTGAACTTGAGCTTCTCTAATCTTGTAACCAATCTTCTCTGCCCTAGCATCAACTTCAACTCTAATTCCTTTGTTTTTCATTTCCTTCATTATCTCATATGCATAGTCATTGAATTTATCTGATATCGGAAGAATTCTAGCTTGAACAGGAGCTAACCATACTGGGAACTTACCTGCATAGTGCTCGATTAATATACCCATAAATCTTTCCATACTACCAAAGATAGTTCTGTGTAACATAACAGGTCTCTTCTTTTCATTATCGCTGTCGATATAGCTAATATCGAACTTCTCTGGCATTTGGAAGTCTAGCTGAATAGTACCACACTGCCATGTTCTTCCTATAGCATCTTCAAGTTGGAAATCTATTTTCGGACCATAGAATGCTCCATCGCCTTCATTTAGTCTGTATTGAATTCCCTTTTCATTTAGTGCTTCAATTAGACCATTTGTAGCTAGTTCCCATTGCTCATCAGATCCCATGGAATTCTCTGGTCTAGTGGATAAATCTATGTTGTACTTAAAGCCAAATATGTTATAGATTTTATCTGCTAAATCGATTATACCTATTAACTCATCTTTTATTTGAGAAGGTAATACAAAAAGGTGAGCATCATCTTGGGTAAAGGATCTTACTCTCATTAGACCATGAAGCGCTCCTGAAAGCTCATGTCTGTGTACCAAACCAAGCTCTCCCCATCTAAGAGGTAGGTCTCTGTAACTATAAAGGTTAGTTTTATATACTAATATAGAACCAGGACAGTTCATTGGCTTAATAGCATAATCTTCATCATCAATACTTGTGAAGTACATATTCTCCTTATAGTGGTCCCAGTGTCCTGACTGATGCCATAAAGCCTCATTTAATATTAATGGAGTCTTAATTTCATCATATCCAGCCTTACTATGCTCATCTCTCCAGAAGTTTTCAAGGATATTTCTTAACACCATTCCCTTCGGATGGAAGAATGGGAACCCCGGTCCTTCTTCTTGGATACTGAAAAGCTCAAGCTCTTTGCCAAGCTTTCTATGGTCTCTTTTCTTAGCCTCTTCTAATCTAGTTATATACTCCTCAAGGTCCTTTTTCTTTTCATAAGTTGTTCCATAGATTCTTTGAAGCATCTTGTTCTTTTCATCACCACGCCAGTATGCTCCCGCGATACTAAGAAGCTTAATAGCCTTTACCTTCTTTACATCATATAAATGAGGTCCTCTACAAAGGTCAGTAAATTCACCTAGTGTATAAAAGGATATTATCTCTCCAGCTGGTAGATTTTCAATAAGGTCTACTTTATATACCTCACCTAAATCACTAAAATGCTTAAGAGCAACATCTCTGTCCATTTCAAATCTTTCAAGTACATGGTCTTCCTTAACTATCTTAGCCATTTCCTCTTCGATTCTCTCAAGGTCTTCAGGAGTAAATCTATGCTCAGTATCGAAATCGTAGTAGAATCCGTTATCTATTGCAGGTCCGATAGCAAACTTTACACCTGGGAATAATCTCTGTACTGCCAATGCCATTATATGTGCAGATGTGTGCCAGAATATTTGCTTTCCTTCCGGATCCTCAAATTTTACTACTTTGAAAGTTGAATCTTCGTTAATAGATTCTTGCATTCCTCTAGTTTCGCCATTTACAACAGCTCCTAATGCAACTCTGGCTAAACCTTCAGATATATCTTTTGTTACATCATATACCTTTACGCCCTTTTCAAATTCTCTAATAGAGCCATCGGGTAATGTAATTTTTATCATAAAAACCCTCCTCAATAAGCAGTCTCACTACTCAAACCTATCTGCTCGTTTCACCGCAGTATAACGCCAAATCTATCTTCTCCTTTCACTCGCATAGATTTGGCATTACTTGCGAATGACTTACCTACAACTTACTTTCGTTCGCTGGGTCAAGTCAACTTCCCATAGATTTGGTATTCAGTGCCTTTTTGTCCAACGAGCTTGTGAGTTGTAGACAAAACGGACAGCGAAGTGAGCTAAGCGAATGTAGATGCATTTGACCTACCATCGATTTGTAGAAAACCATTGCAAATCGGGTTAGGTCATAAAAAAATCCACTCATCCCTACAAAAATGTAGGGACGAATGGTCGTGGTTCCACCCTAATTACTTCTTATTTTATATAACGCTTATAACGGTAATCCTTTCGGTTACGGCTCAGGAATGGTCTTCAACTAGCTATATATAAGGAAATTTCCACCCTAGATTTCCTCTCTCTAAATATAATCATTAGCCTACTGTTTCCATCAACACCACAAATATTTAATTAAATCAATTTTACAATTCAGCTATACCTTTGTCAAGACCTTAAGTATTTTAAACCAAATAAAAAACTAACTTAAGCTTTTAATTACTTCTTCCATTGTAAGGCTTTTTTGCTCTCCAGTTTTCATATTTCTAAAAGAGTACTTATTTTGTTCAGCTTCTTCTTGCCCTACTACTATTACATATGGAATATTTAACTTGTCAGCATAGTTGAATTTCTTGTTAATCTTCCCTGATTCAAAATAAACTTGTGTGAAAATTCCTGCATCTCTCAAATATCTAGATGCTTCAATAGCATAATCCATGTATCCTTCCATTGGTATTATCATCACATCTGTTAGGGAATAATCTGAACTTTTTATTATTTCTGCTTCAGTAAGTTGATAGAATAATCTTGTTAATCCTATTGAAATACCAACCCCAGGAAGCTTTTGCTTCGTGTAATAAGTAGCTAAATCATCATACCTACCTCCAGAACATACACTACCAATGCTAGGATAGTCGTTTAATTTAGTTTCATATACTGTTCCAGTATAGTAATCCAAGCCTCTAGCTATGGTTAAATCCAGTTCGAAATTCTCCTCTGGAACTCCAAAAATTCTAATATATTTAACTACTTTCTCTAGCTCATCTACACCTTCTAAGAACTTTTCATTTTCTATATTAAGAGCTCTAAGTTTTTCAATGGTTTCATCATTTGTACCTTTTATGGTTATAAATTCAAGGATTCTTTGGATATTTTCATCTGAGATTCCAGTTTCACTAAGTTCAACTTTTACTTTATCCTCACCAATTTTCTCAAGTTTATCCACTGTTCTAAGCACTGTAGCAGAATCGTCTATTCCTAAACTTTCAAAAAACCCTGATAAAACCTTTCTATTATTGATTCTAATAGTAAATGAATCAAATCCTAAATCCTTAAATGTAGAATAGATAACACTTGGGATTTCAGCATCATTGATTATATCTAAACTTCCATTTCCAATTATATCGATATCAGCCTGATAAAACTCCCTGAATCTACCCTTTTGATTTCTTTCTCCCCTATACACTTTTCCTATATGGTATCTTCTGTAAGGAAAGCTTAACTCAGAATAATATTGAGCTACATATCTAGCTAATGGAACAGTAAGGTCAAATCTTAGGGACATATCAGTATCTCCCTTTACCACCTTATATATCTGTTTTTCAGTTTCTCCTCCACCTTTTGCTAATAGTACCTCTGATTTTTCTATTAGAGGGGTGTCAATAGGTAAGAAACCAAATTTCTCATAGTTCTTTCTTATAGTATCCATCATTTTATTAAACAATATCTGATTCGAAGGGGTAAGCTCCATGAAACCAGGTAATATAGATGGTTTAACAATATTTACACTCATTTAAGTACCTCCACATTTTTCTCTTAATCAATATAATACCATGTTTAGAAGAATTTTAAAACAATTTGTATTTTTAGGTAAAAAAGTGACTTCATAACTTTTTCTAGTATTCCCTAGGTTTCACTAGCTGAAATTGGATTAGGACATAAGAATAGGAGTTGAAATTCAACTCCTATTCATCAGCTTTAATAATATTTATATCGCACATTTCACAGCTATAACAGAACGTTAATCTATCTGTAAAAATCCTTTTTAAAATTTGCATTAATTCTTTTTCTTTATCATTCTTTAAATGAATTACAACTTTATCGGGTGCTAGAACTATGAGGGTACTTACTAAAATGTCTGCTTTACTAACTTCTCCGGTTTCATATTCCATAGCAAGTGATTTAATAGATTCACTTTCTAAGGGTCTTTTTCTCTCATCAAGTAGAATAAATTCATCCTTATTCAAAATCACATTTATGGTTCCTACCTTAGGAAGCTGTGTTTCCAGATAATACTGAAGCATCTCAATAAAATCTTCATACTCATTTTCCCTTTGAATATCGTTAATTACCTTATCGATTATTTTATCTATAAGCTTATCAAATAATCTTGATCTGAATCTTAAATATCCATCTATAAGGAGAGTATTATTTTCAAGGAGGTAATCCAATATTTCATCATTGATTTCTTTTTTCTCCTCTACAAAGAAGAAATCATCAAGAAGAATATCATTTATCTCATAATTTAGATAATCTAAATCATCAGGTGTATATTCTATGAGCATACCTATCAGTTTGTCTTCTATAATATCTGGCATATAGAACTTGATAATTATATTCTTCACTAATTTTGCTAGATAATCTAAATGTTTTACCTCACCTAGCTTATGCTTATCTATATTGAATACAAAGAATTCATAATCATTGAATATCTCTTTCTTCACTTTTAGTTTGGAACTAAAGGGATTTGAATATATCATTTCATCTACTTCATCTTTTGGTATATTTGTACCAATTCTAATGGATTCCACATAATCACTCCCTTACCTTATAGTATGTTCTCTTGATAAATTGGTATACAATATAATTTAGCAATTGTTTAAGGTAATTATTGTCCCTAAATCCACAATTTCATCGTCGGAAAGATATATAATTTCTACGATTCTTTTATTAAAAAAACATAAAATCTTTTCACTATCAGGATGTTTACTTAACTTCCCCGTCAAAAATACCTGTTTTTTTGAATAACTTCCTGTACATCCACCTATAAACCCATAGTTATAACCTTCTAAAGAAATATGACCTGATTCTATAAACAGAATATCCAATCCTTTCTTTGAAAGCAGCTCAAAGATTATCTTATCAGATGTCATTCCACTCTCTTCATCTATAACAGCTAATGAACACTTACTATACCCTTGTTTAACATCTATAAGTTCAATACCTTCCTTCTTCAAATACCACTTTAGCTTCTCATCAGTATATTTAAAATTATGAATTGCATAATTATTTAGCCTACCTACATTATATGCAATATCATCAGGATAATTTCTACAGAGTTCTTTTTCGCCCTTTTTAACTATAATACCCTTTCTTGAAAATATGTCTTCATAATAATCAAAAACATTTGGTGCAACTATTATCATTTTATGATTGATAGGATGAATAACCATATCAGGATGATAAGCTATTCCTTCCTGCAATTCTTCACATTTAATAGTTTTAACCACTTGGATATTTAAGCTTTCTAAACTCTTAACGATACTTTCATTCGCTCTACCATCTATTATGGCTATATTAGCTTTGTCTAAAGGTATAAATGGGTTTGACATTTTTTCTCCTTAAAAAAACAAACCCTTAAGCAAGTATGCTTAAGAGTTTTTTATTTGGAGGCGACACCCAGATTTGAACTGGGGATAAAGGTGTTGCAGACCTCTGCCTTACCACTTGGCTATGCCGCCATATATTTGTAACAGTTTTATATTTACCTACCTACAATTCGCTACAGCTCATTGGGTTAGGTCATAATGGAGCGGAAGACGAGATTCGAACTCGCGACCCTC
>CAZAJU010000076.1:0-10179 GCA_964485455.1 uncultured Tissierella sp. | reverse complement strand
AAGCCTTTTCAATGGCTTCATCGATTTTTTTATTATTCAACTGTCAAAGATCCGGAACCTCTATAGTTATATATTTACCTATAGGCTTTCGCATTTGTTCCATTCCACTTTTATCCAGTACCTCAACCCTGGTAACAGAATACTTTCCCTTCTCTTCTACCTCAACTTTAACTCCTTCTATTTCCTTATTGCTTCCCTCACCATAAATCTCCTTACTTTCAACTGCTAAATCCGTATGAATATTAAACAAATCTATCTCCTCCTACTATTAAAAAGTCTAACTATGTTAAATTCTATCCATATTGCTATTTTTTATCCTTGCATTTTATACATGTTCGTGGTACAATAAACTTCGTTAGATTAGAGGAGGTGAAACTATTGGCAAATATTAAATCTGCTGTTAAGAGAATCCTAGTTACTGAGAAGAAAACTGCTTTAAATAAAAGTAAGAAAACTGAAATTAAGACATATATAAAGAAGTTTGAAAATGCTGTATCAAAGGGCGAATTAGAAGAGGCAAAATTACTTCTTAAGATTGTTGACAAGAAATTAAAAAGAGCAGCTCAGAAAAATATTGTTCATAAGAACGCTGTAGCAAGAAAAGTTAGTAGACTTCAAACTAAACTTAATAAAGTAATGTAATTTAAACTTCGGGCTTCCGGAGTTTTTTTTCATCCAGCAGCCCTAAATTCTCTTACATAATTTAACCAACAAAATCTCCAGCTCTACTTTTTCATCTGCAGGGCTGGTTTTAAGCTTTTTGTCCACTTGTAAAAGCAGATCTAAATATCCCATCTGTTCTTTAATAGATTGGTTCCTTGACTGTAATGATATCTTTTGATATTCATAAGGTTTAATCTGGAGCTTATCTATTATCTCTCCATCAGAATAGCCTTTACCCCTATAAATATTATATCCTAGCATCAATCTCATCTGTCTCGTAATCATAAATAGAATCTTCTGTACTGGTTCATTAGAATGATAAATTGTATCGAATATGGCTATGGAACTATCTACATCGCCTTTACTTACAGCAGTTAGTAAATCGAATATATTACTATCCAAGGACTTTATCATTACAAAATCAATATCTTCCTTTTGAATTTCCCCATTTTTACAATAGCTTTTGATTTTTATAAACTCATTTTCCAAATCATATAGGGTAGAATTAATATTTCTACTAAGATATGTACTATGCTGAATAAAATAATTCACATTAGCCGTAGATATATTCACCTTATATTTTTTCGCCATCTTCTCTACCCAACTATTGAGGGGCTTCCCTTTTAGTTTTGTAAATTCCACTACTCTATTAAGCTTATTAAAATATTTATAAATCTTCGTAGTCTTCTTCAACTCATTTGCAGAATCAACTAATAACAGGATAAGATGATTTCCAAGGTTATCAAGGTAATCATAAATTTCATCATTGCCTTGCTCGTTTGAAAAAAACGAGCCAATCTCCTTTAGAACTACAATTTTCTTTGTAGCCATAAATGGAAGTGTTTCACAGGAATTTATTAAATCATCAATGGTGTTATTCTTACCATCAAGCAAGGTGTAATTTAGGGTTTCCATACCCTCTGAAACATATTTCTTCTTCACTAGATCTATGCATTCATTAATAAGAAAATCCTCCTCACCTATAAATAAATATGAACTTAAATCTTCCTTATTTAGAATTTTTGTAAAATCGTCATAGTTCATGTGTCATCCTCCAAGTGTATTTCTTTACTAAAATATATGATACCAAAAAATAGAGAATTAACATAGAAAAATAGCCTAATTCCTGAAACGAAAAATTCTCCTCCTTCACAAAGGAATTAATACTATATGTATCATCAAAAGTTACCCTTATCATCCCCATCTCATCTGTCCTATAGACCTTTGATTTTATGGATTGAAGTCTCTTAAGCACATCATCATTAGGGTGGGAATAGTTGTTATTCCTTCCAACGGAAATAATGCTTTGAGATGGCTGAATCACATCTAATAGCTCTTGAGATGTAGATGTAGAGCTACCGTGATGAGAAACCTTTAAAATATCGACTTTGTTTAAAGTATCCTTCAAAATAAGCTCAACTTCTTTTTCTATATCACCTGTTATGAGTATCTTATAGTCCTTATACTTTAAAATAAGTACAAGAGACTTATTATTTTCACTTAATTCCTCAGTATTATTATAAGGCC
The DNA here is from genome assembly GCA_964485455.1 of uncultured Tissierella sp. Lineage (GTDB taxonomy): Bacteria > Bacillota > Clostridia > Tissierellales > Tissierellaceae > Tissierella_B. The sequence goes on along the minus strand of CAZAJU010000076.1, from coordinate 7,989 downwards.
ATAATATTTGGAGGGTAGTATTGTTATCCAACAATATATAATCACCCTTCTTAAGAAGCTTAATTGGGATATTCTTACTTATTATATTTTGTAATATTTCAGCCTTTGGTATATAGCTAGAGTATATACTATTTATTCTTATCTTTTCCATAATAGCATTTATCCCTTGACTGTGATCTTCATCAAAATGAGTGATTATAACACCGTCTAGCCTAAAAATCCCCTGCTTCTGTAAAAATGGAAGTGTTATATTCTCACCTATATCAAAGGAATTCAAGATACTTCCCCCTGTATCTATTAAAAAGTTCTTATCTTGAGTTTTTATTAGAACGCTGTCCCCCTGGCCTACATCTATAAAGTCTATCTCTATATTGTCTTTAAAACTTAAATCTATTGTCCATATTAGAACTAGAACTAATAAATAATAAAATACGGATTTTATAGCTGCAAAAGGCCATCTTCTAATGTCTATATTTCTAAATAGAATAAATATAAAAGAGTAATAAAGACCTATTTCCCATAAACCAGGAGAAAATATATAAATAGAGATTATGTTGCTAGAATAGATAAACTCCACCAATTTATATTGCATAGTCAATATAATATCCAAAATAGCTCCTACTCCAATATTGAGTATTGGAATGACGAATTGGAATAAAATCATTACCATTCCAAGAATTAGTCCTAGGGAGAGAAATGGAACTATTAGTATGTTTGAAAGGATTCCAAGTAATGGGATGCTATTGAAATAATAGCTTTGAATAGGAATTAGCCCAAGGTTTACTCCCAAAATTGTTAAGGCCGTCTTAATAATTTTTATCCTTGTTGGATATATATTTATCCTTGGACTTAAGATCAACAAGGATATAGCTGCACCATAGGAAAGCTGAAAACCTATATGAAATAACCAATAAGGATTAATCAATAGGCAGATTATCATAGAAGCATAAATCGAATTTAATCCGTCATAAGGCTCATGGCTTACCTTAGAGAAATAAAGAATAGTGAACATAATGCCTGCCCTAATTGCAGAAGGTGGAAAACCTATTAAAAAGATATAAATCCATATTATCCCAAGGCTTAATATAAAATTATATTTTCTCTTCATACCCATTCTTGAAAATACAAAAAGAAGGAAACCCGCTATAATACCTATATGTAATCCAGATACTGCTAACACGTGAGCTAGTCCTAGTTCTCTGTAGGATTCTATATCCTCATTCATAAGCAAGTCTGACTTTCCTAAAATTATACTAGTCATAATTTGAGCATTTCTTTCATTTAGGTAAAGTTTAAATAACGAAAAAGTACTATCAGAGAAATCCTGAATCGCTTCATATATAAAACTATTATTTTCTTCTAAGAGTATGACTGAATAATCATTTACACTCATAGTATTTTGGATACCTTTTGATAATAAGTAGAGCTTTTGATTAAACAGCTTAGGATTTGTATTCTTATTAGGCTCCTTTAATATCCCATTTATATGGACTTTTTCTCCAAGATTAAGATACCTATCCCCTCTTATACTCAATATCACCTTACCATTTATAGAACTATCTCCATCCATTTGAAGTTTAACCACATATCTAGAATAATCATTGCTATAATCCAATCTTTCATGGACTATCCCAATATAATCCTTGCGAACTCCCCTGAAATTATCTAATGGACTTTCTTCCTTTATATTTGTAATAAGAGTTCCAATCAGGAAAAATAATATAATAATCCAAATATCATTAGTTTTTTTCCAAAAAATTGCTATGATAAATGATATTAGGATAATTATGAAAACAAGAAAAAGCAGATAGGTGTCGAATATATAATAATATGAAGTAATAATACCAAGTATTAAGGATATGAGAATTAGAGCTAATGGCCTTAACATAAATTTCTCCCTTTGTATTTTTGGCTTATTGCTATATAATTAGGTATGGATAGTTTAATTATACCATATTGCCTTGAAAATATTGATACAAAAAGGTGGTAATAATATGACCATAAAAGTTTATAGGGACAGCCCCTATTTAAAAGAATTAGAAGCAAATGTAATGGAAAAAAGATATTTAGATGATAAATTTTATATAAAATTAGACAGAACCATATTCTACCCTCACCTATCAGGAGGACAGCCTGGAGACAAGGGTTTTATTAACGATATAGAAGTAATGGAAGTATATGAGGATAAAGATGATATAGTTCATGTGATTCCTAAAAATGTTAGCGGAAATAAGGTAAAGCTAAACATCAATTGGGACAGAAGAATGGATATAATGCAGCAACACACAGGTCAACATCTTCTCTCTGCAGTTTTTTATAAGCTTTTTAATGGAAAAACCGTTGGCTTTAATGTAGGTGAAGAATATAGTTATGTAGATATTACTATCCCTGAATTAACCAATGAAGATGTTGAAAAAGTAGAATTATTAGCTAATAAGATAATTCAATCCAATTTCAATATTAAATCCTATTATGTAAATGACAAACAATTAGAAACTATGGATTTAAGTAAACTTCCTTCTGTAAAATCCAATATTAGAATAGTTGAAATAGAAGGTTTTGATTATAACCCTTGCGGAGGAACTCATTTAAAGAACACAGGAGAGTTGGGAATTCTAAAAATATTAAAATGGGAACATAGAAAAGGTAATGTCAGAGTACAATTCATCAGCGGAAATAGAGCTCTTAAGGATTATATTTGGAAGAATAAATATATTAAGGATATATCCCTCCTATTTTCTACAAAAGACAAGGATGTATTACTCAAGGTAGAAAAACTATATGAAGAGAAAGATAGTCTCGAAAAGAACAATCGAATTTTAAGAGAATCTTTAAATAGAGCAAAGGGAGATGCCTTCCTTAAAGAAGCACAAATAATGGAAGGAATTAGATTTATTTGTATTGAACATGATGAGATGGATTTTAAAGAGCTTTCTTTTATTGCTGGATATTTAAATTCTCTAGATAATATAGTTCAAATTCATGGACTCTGTAATGGAGATTCGTCCCAGTTCTATGTTAGTATTACAAAAGATATAGAAATTAACCTTCAGAAAATATATAAAACCATTGCAGAAAAACATTCAATTAAAGGTGGAGGAAATACACATACGGTTCAAGGTGGAACAACCTGTGATGAATTAATACAAATTATGGATCTATTCCTTGAAGAAATATTAAAAGAACTGAAGGCAAAATAAAACCTTCAGTTCTTTTCCATTATTTCTTCCCACAAAGCATCTTTTTCTTTAGTAACTCCTCTATAATCAATACTTTTTTTATATATAGCTTCCAATATGCCATGGTTCTCTTTGGCACCCTTTAAGCTCTCTACTCCCTTTTCTATAAGGCTATTATATTGGATTAAATCCTCATAAGCTAAATTTTCAGAATCAAAGTATTCATCTAAGTCTATAGTTGTAAAAATGTAGTTCTTAGTTTCCTTAGTAGTTGATATGATAGTATTCAATTCCTTGATTATTAAGCTGTCTAGCTTATGGGGAATCATTGGATTATGAAAGAGTTCAGTATGAAAATTTCTAATCCTTGCCTCTTCAGCTATTCTTTTTAAAAATGTAGTTTTTCCCGTACCCACATTACCATTTAAAAAATACCTATCCTTTACTCCATCGATTATTGTAGAAGTATAATCAACTAATCCTTCAGGAGTATACGCAGCGCTAAATAGATGCCTCTCTTTAAACCCATCGATATTACTATTGGTAATATCCTTTGAAAATATCCGTTCAATAGCTGTCTTAGTTAGCTTATTAACTCCATTAAAATCCATATTCTCTTTATTTGATGCTTCAATTTCATCATATATAAATCGGCTAGCTTTAAAGTAGTTAAACGCTCTTCTATATGATTGTTTATTCCTTGATTTGGCTGATAAAATCTCCTCTTTATATAGCCCTAGAATCCCCCTATCTACATATTTCCCTAGGTCAATTATAGTGTCGATTAAGCCTGGGTATATAGGATCGATAATATGGGGAGCCGTTCCGTCAACTAGAGCTATTTTCTGCTCAACTATCACTACACCATCAATCGATTGAGGATCTGAAGGACAGTGGTGGAATTCCACATTGAATCCCTTCTTAGCTGCATTATCTCCAATTTCTCTCATAAGTGAGGACTTTCCTCCACCAGGCATTCCCTTTAGTATATAAAGCATATTTCTATCCATATCAACGATATTGTCATGATAACTAAAGAATCCTAGAGAGGTGTTGCCACCAGGAAAGATCCTCCGAACTTTAGCCATAAAAAAAACACCTCCTTAAATATATACATAATACAATTTATTCTCATCGAGTTATTATGTGCATTAAGAAGAAAAAGATGGCGTAAAATAATATACTTCCAAAGGAGAAAATCTACTATTGATTAATTAGATTTTCTTCTTTGGAAGTATTTTTTATGGTTGTGGCCGGAGGATTTCAGTTCTCTTCTCTACTCTATGATTTAGAAGGTCATTATTCACAATATATCTTTCATGATGTCCAATACCAATCTCCCCTAGTTCATCAAAAGCTGCAATGTTAAAGACAACCTTTGTACCATGAATTTCCTTTATAGTAGCATTTATTGTAACAATCATTCCTTGAGTAGTAGCATGTAGATGATCAATATTTAGAATTTTACCTACTGTTATATAGTTTTCAGGTAGTAGTGGATCCACTAAATTAACAGCAGCCTCAATCATAAGAGCCGCTAATACTGGAGTAGCTAATAAATCCTTTATGGCACCACTTCCAAAATTTATAGCAGTATCATCCTCGGTAATTTTCTTTTGAATAACCTTTGACATACCTACATTTAATCTTGGGAACATCATAAATTAATCCCTCCTTTACTTTAACTTTACTACCCTATAATATTATTATGACATTATTAATACCCAAAAAAGTACTAAAACCCCATCAAATAAACGGGGTTTTAGTAGCAAAGTTTAAACATAAAAACCTTCTCTACTGTTTCAATAACCTTTTACCTTTTTCAGTTATACTAATCATCTTTATGGGGATGGTTTTACAATTAGAAATTGAGCAACCTGCGCATTTACTTTGACAAGTAGGGGAACCAATATCCTCTGATAAATATCCCATTCTTACAAGCTGATTTATAAGCTCATCAACCATTGTTTCTGATATATTTAAATTCCTTCCAATTAAAGCTTTAGAAAAAAACTTAGAATTATTGACTTCGTTTAAAACATTTTTTAACATTTTATCACCTCTAAAAACCTAAAAGACTTCCTGTTTGATATACTACCACAGCCCCAATCCATCCTATTATAAATGGGTATACGGTCATAAATGCAGTCCACATAATGGAGTTGGTCTCTTTCTTTACCGTAGCAAGTGTTGCTACACATGGTGTATAAAGAAGAGTCATAACCATAAAAGATATTGCAGTAAGTGGTGTAAATACCTGTTGTACAGCTGTAATGAGCTCACTTCCTTCGCTTACACCAGTATATACCATTCCAAGAACTGCCACAACTGCTTCCTTAGCTGCTATTCCTGCAAATAAGCTTACAGAAGCCTGCCAAGTACCAAAGCCTGCAGGTCCGAAAATAGGAGCAATTATGGTTCCTATTCTTCCAAGCAAGCTTTCTTGACTATATGGTTCAACTCCTAATGGGAATATAGATAATATCCATAATACTGTAACCACAATAAATATTATAGTTCCTGCCCTTTGTAAGAAATCCCAAACCTTGTCCCACATGTCCCTAATCACACTTTTAAAGGATGGAAGTCTATAAGGTGGTAGTTCCATTATAAAGTGTGAGGATTCTCCTTTGAATAAGGTCTTACTAAAAATTTTCCCCATAAAAAGGGCTACAATAATTCCAAGTGCATATATTGAAAATAAAACTAATCCGCCGTTATTCGGAAAGAATGCAGATATAAAAACTAAATAAATTGGAAATCTTGCTCCACAAGACATAAATGGATTGATTAATAGAGCAATCATTCTGTCCTTTTTATTTTCCAATGTCCGGGTAGACATTATTCCAGGGACATTACAGCCAAATCCCACTATCATGGAAATAAAGGTCTTGCCATGGAGTCCTAGTGCTCTCATCAGTCCATCCATAACATATGCTGCCCTTGCCATATAGCCTGTATCTTCTAATACTCCAAGGAATAAGTACAACACAGCAATAAGAGGTACAAAGACTACTACAGCTCCAACACCGCCAACTACACCTTCAATTAAAAAGGAGATAAGCCAAGCTGGTGCATTTAAGGATGTCAATGTGGTAGCTAACCATTCTCCAAATACTTCTATCCAGCCTTCTATATAACCTCCTAAAAAATCAGAGCCTACTACGAAGGTAAGCTGAAAGGAAATTAACATTATAAGTGCAAATATAGGAATTCCTAAAAATTTATTGGTAACTATTTTGTCAATTTTATCAGTTAAGGTTTCTACAATTTCATTTGGAGTTTTGACTGCTTTATGAATAACATTTCCAATAAAATCATATCTTCTATCTACTATTTCCAGTTGATAATCTGAAGCCTTGTCTCCCAGTGAGGTTAGACGCTCATTTACGTACTTATTATCTTTAATTTTATTAAGAACCTCTTTATCTCCCTCTAAGGCCTTTATGGCAATCCAGTTGCTTGGATATTCATTATTAGAATTCTCTAAAAGATCTTTAATATGAGAAATTTCACTGTCTATGTTTTCTCCATAGCTTATTAGATTATAGCTATATTTTTCTTCATTCATATATTCAACAGCTTTTTTTATTAGGTCATCAATTCCCTTTTTCTTAGCAGCAACTGTAGCTATGACAGGTATTCCAAGGTTCTTTGATAACTTTTCAAGGTCAATATCTATATTTTTAACTTTTGCTTCATCCATCATATTTAAAGCTATGATTACCTTAGTACCCATTTCCATAAGTTGGGTTGTTAGATATAGGTTTCTTTCAATATTTGTTGCATCAACAACATTTATTACCACATCCGGGTTTCCTTTTATAATAAAATCCCTCGCTACAACCTCATCCTCAGAATAAGCACCTAAGCTATATGTTCCAGGTAAATCAACTATGTTGTATGTTTTACCATTGAATCTAAGCTGTCCTTCTTTTTTCTCTACTGTAACTCCAGGCCAATTTCCTACGTGTTGATTTGAGCCTGTTAGAGCATTAAAAAGTGTTGTTTTACCGCTATTTGGATTCCCTACTAATGCAAATGTGCCCATTTATTCACTTCCTTTCTGCTGATAATCATTATCAATGAACACTAAAAAAATTAATTGTGAAGAATTATCTTACTAGCTAGACCTCTTCCCAATGCCATTTTAAAGCCTGATACGCTCAAAATTATAGGGCCAATATCGTTTTTTAAAATTCTTACTTTGGCACCCCTTCTTAACCCAAGCTCATATAATCTTTTCTTAACGTCCTCACAACCACTTATTTCTTTAATTCTACCAAATTCATTTGGTTGAAAAAAAATCATAGCTTTATCTTCCATTATGTAGCCTCCATATTTAGAATCATATAATTGATAACCATTATCATTTATATGATAATATGATTATGTAATTAATGCAATAGTAAATTTTAAATTTTCAAGATATTCTACTAAATTTATAAGAAAAGCTTCTAAAGAAGCGTTAGATGTAGCTTTTCTTGTTACTCATTGACAGAAAGTTCTATTTATATAAGATTCAAGGTAGAACTTTCCTATTCGTAATAAGAAAAGCTTCTAAAGAAGCGTTAGATGTAGCTTTTCTTGTTACTCATTGACAGAAAGTTCTATTTATATAGGATTCAGGGTAGAACTTTCCTATTCGTAATAAGAAAAGCTTCTAACAATGCGTTAGGTGTAGCTTTTCTAGTTACTCATTGGCAGATAGTTCTATTTATATAAAATTCAAGGTAGAACTTTCCTATTCGAATAAAAAGCAATAGGATAAATGATTAGACATTTATCCTATTGTTAAAGGTTAACATCA
>CAZAJU010000075.1:5014-10225 GCA_964485455.1 uncultured Tissierella sp. | reverse complement strand
AGTTGCTTATTTTTTGGCATAATATTAAAAACCTCCATATATTGATATTATTTTAATTAGCTAACTTTATTTAATTTTTCATAATCATTATAGTACATCCATTTTAAAGGTTCTCCTGTTTCTGGATGCTTACCTGCTGATTTTGTTTTTCCTCTGCAACATGCCGATACTATTATATTATATTTATCTTTAACATCTTTTTGAGAATTAAATATTTCTCCAGTTGATATGCATATTACTTGCTTATATTTATTATTATCTGAACCTCTGCACGACCTAAAGGTTAGCAGGTTCTTATGTACTAATAAATATCTTTTATACTCTCATTTACAAACGATTTACATCATTTATAAACTACACATATAAATATTAATCATTTTCCATAAGAATTTCACTATCAATACTCCTAACGGAATAATTAACGATAGTATCAAGCCCGATTCTCGACTTATCTTGCTAAATTTACATTACATTCATTAATGCTTGACTTAATTTCATATTCCTTAGTCTTTCAATTTCAATATCATGTAATTCTTTAAACCTATTAAACTTTTCTATACATAAATCTTTATTAATTGTCTTTAAATCATTATTTACATTCATAATAAGAAACGCTGAATACAAATCCCTTTGTATTTTAAATTCATCAAAATCATTCCATCTATCATTCAAATCCTTTTTATTAAACTTATCCTCAATGTGATTATATTGAGATGCTTTAACTTTCCAAGTATCTATCCTTTTCAATCCACTACCATTCCATTTTAACTTATTATCTAATATTGTTAAAAACATACTTGGTGCTTTATTTGCAAGTGACTTACCATATCTTTTCTTTTTATTAAACTTCCCATCTTTATTTTTAGTTGTTTCTTTCGATCTTGCTTGTAATCCCTTGTAATTCATAGTTTCAACTTTTATATTATTACCTAAACTTAATATATAATTAGTTAGTTGATTATGTGATTGTTTTCTAATTTCTCTTTGTTTTCTTTGCAATTCTTTTAATTCCATTTGTGTTTTAATATATTTATTTGATTTAATCCATTTACTTTTATCTTTAGTGTTTATAGTTCCATTTTCATTATATTTATTTGGATTAGTAGAACGTCTTGAACGATCTAATTTTCTGTTTAATCTTCGTTTCTCTTTTTCAATATCGTTAACTTCAGGTGCTAATTCTAATAACTTAACTTCATTGTTAGAACATATTGCTAAACTCTGTGTTCCAATGTCTAAACCAACTTCTCCTTCATTAATATAATGTTTAATCTCACCAGTTTCTTTATTAATTTTTATAGGAGGAATACCATCTAAAATTAATTGAACATAATAATGATATTTACCTTTAATTATTTCTCTTTTTATTCTACAATATTTAACTTTATTTTGTAATGCCATATAAGCGTAAATATCATTCTTTTTAATAATTGCAGGTATTTTCATTCCACTATATAATAAATTATTATCCCTAAACCTAATACCTTGTTTATTTGATTTTCCTTCAATAGAATCTAATTCTCCGTATTTTTTATATTTAACTTTCTTCGCTTTATGAAATATTAAATCTTCAAAAGCATTAAATGCTCTAGTGGCAATTTTCTGAGTAGTCATAGCATCTATATCAAAATATTTACCCATTGGTTTAACAAAGTCATGAAGTGAATACTCTGTTAAGTTATATCTCTTATTTAAGTTATTGAATATTTTATTTCTATCTTTACCTTTATATTTACAATTATTTTGATATTCTTTAGATTCTCTCATATGATTATATCTTTTATATAATTCATTAATACAAGCATTATAAATTTTCCTGCATTTCTCAAAGTTTTTATGTAGAACAACTTCTTGAAATTTTTCAGTTTTTAATGGTAAAGTTAGAACAAAACTTGGCAAAGTATTCACCTCGCTTTCTTTGTTGTTATTATTATACAATACTAATATAAATATGTCAAATATTATTTACCTTGATTTTCAATATACTGTTTTACAACATCTAAATTAACACTACCAACCGTACTTACAAAACTACTTCTACTCCAAAACTTTCCACCCCATAATTTTTTCTTTCTTATATGTGGAAATTCTTTAAATAATCTATAAGCAGTAACTTGTTTTAATATTTGAATACATTTCATAATTCCATATCTTGGATTACAATTAATAATCATATGTACATGATCTTTATCCGTTTCAATCTCTTCTATAATAAAGTCATGTGCTTTTGCTACTTCTAAACATATTTCTTTTAATCTATCAGATACTTTACCAGTTAATATTTTATGTCTGTACTTAGGACAAAATATTACATGATAATGACATTTAAAAACTAGATGTTCTGATGAATAATATGATTTATTTTTACGATATGTGTTCATTAATTGTTATTTCCTTTTCATCCGCACACGCTAAAGCGTGGCGGCTATGTCCCGCAATGTATAATAATAAGCTTTTATAAACTTGCTTTCTGGTGATATATCCTGATATAAATCTCTAATGCCAAGGATAAGAGAATACCAACTAAATTTAGGATTTTGAATTTCTAATAATTTTTCTGAGTTTTTAAAAAAATTATTACTATCTATAAACATCATAAATTTTTGCAAGAATATACCCCCCCTAAAAGCAACTAAGAGCACGCATGTGCTCTTAGTTAGGTTAAAATAACAAAAGTTTAAAATATCAAAGGTTTAAAATACCAAATCTAATTTCTACATAACTAAATAACAATGGTTTAAAATCAATTTCAGTATAGTACATCTCTGTATTTTTGTCAATACAAAAAAGTATATATATAATTTTTACTTTCAAAATATTGTTTATTTTTTGCATTCCATTTAATAATTACTGTTTTAGTTATTAATCCCATAATATATTTCCTTCCTTAATATTAATATTATATTTGTAATTATAATATTAATATATTAATCAATCAATAAAAATTATATTAGTATTTTATTAAAATTTCTGTACTTGGGTTGCCTTTGCAATAATCTCCTTTAATAGTCAAAGATTGCACATGATTAAAATCATCATCAATAAGCATCCCGGCAGAAGTAAATGAATCAAATAAATTTTTAGGGGTATAGTTATCAGCATCATGTTTGCGTTTTGAATCAAAATAATATGTAATTACAATATTACATTTCTCAATTTGCATATTTTGATAACCATAATAATTTACAAGAAATTCTCCAAACTCTTTCCATTTTTGTTTTTCACCATTCATTTGTGGTCTGGGAAGAATCATCCATTGATTTAAAGAAGGAGGAATAGGTTTAGAAATAGGTATTTTTTTGCGTTTTGGATATTTACGAAAATAATATTCATTATATTTTTCCAATACATCATTATTTATAATAAGTTTTATTTCTGGAATATTTATCACTCACTTTCTCAAAAATTAAAAAATAGAAGCCCTTATTTTACAAGGGTTTCTAGCACATCAAATCATGATAAAAGTACGATTTTATCATGAAATTAAAAATATAAAGGAGAGTAAAAATTATAAATTTACTCTCCTTATGGTGTTTATATTTATACACTTAATGCATATTTAATTGTAAAATTAATATTTTTTAGTTCTATTCTTATACAACTCTCGCCTGTCGATAGGTGTCAAGAACTCTACTAGGATCATAACCAAAGTCAGCCAGCCTAAGGTTTTCTTTAGTTAGAATTGAATTCTTAATGGTTATATCATAAGGAAATGGTGACTTTATCATATTGGTATCTATTGTATTTTTATCCACAGAGCGCCCTCCTTTATTCTCGTTCTCTTAATCTTTGATTTTCCTCTTCTAGAACTTCTATTCTCCTTAATAGAAGTTCATAATTAACTTGAAGCTCCATAAGAGGAGCTCTGGGAAGTATCTGCTCTTCAGGTAAGTCTAATAACTCTTCATTACTATCTAAGATTTGTTCTATTTCAGCGGCTTCTTCCTCAGTTATTTCTACCAAAATAACGGTAGTGCAGTCTTCAAAGCCTTCTATTGAAGTGCCCTCTATATGAAATATAGATTCCCCATCTGAGGATACCACACCTTGTGCGTATCTTTTACTAACAGATACTATTAGATTATTTTTCTTTTGGTATGAAACATAACAAGGTGATTCAATAATATCTACCACTATGTTATTATTAAGGACTTTCAACATTGGTTGTACCTCCTATACACAGAAACAGAATATTATTCTTGGAACAACTGATGATGGTTTAAAATCAGAAGTGACTGCTCTAGCCCCACTAATATCTATTACTATAAAGGCATTAGAAAGATTATAACCTTTTGTTCTAGTGCGCCAAGGATATCCTAATTCTCTAGAACTATTGGCTGTTGTAAATCTTGAGTACATAGAATTTACTGCTTGTTCTGTGATAGCTGCATTATCATTTGAAGAAGTTAACCCTACTTCAGTTGTAGATGGTATAAAAAGTCTATCTTGAGAAGCTTGTATAGTTGTATCTGCAGAATCACCAATGGTGGTCCACTTATCTACAATTTTTATCATAGATTGTAGGGCAAATGGTAATTGATTAAAGAGTGTGGTATTCATCCAGGCTCTGATCTCAGAAGCATCCCAGCCACCTTCTACGGTATCAGTTGGATTCATCCTTCTGCCTTCTGCCATAGGAGTAGCTAAACCAAAGGTAACCTTTGCTTTATTTGCGGTACCAGAAATTGTGTCATGTTCGAAGTCGTAGACTTGAAGAATAAGCTCTTCGCCGGTAGTTAATAAGAAAGGTTTGGTGTCACCTACTTCAAACCAAATAGTTACATTAGCTAAGGAGTAGAGTTTGGCACGGCCTGTGAAACCTCCTCCGAGGATGAATTTGGTGCCGTCGGGGGAGAAAGCGGCTGTGTAACACCTACTACCTAAAGGAGTTGTTCCAGTGTTAGCGTAGATGTTGCTGAAGAAGGTGGCACCACTTTCAGAAACGGAGTAGAGTTTGGCGTAGCCTGTGAAATTTCCTCCGAGGATGAATTTGGTGCCGTCGTGGGAGAAAGCGGCTGTGTTACAGGTACTATCTAAAGGTGTGGTTCCAGAATCTGCGTAGATGTTGCTGATGAAGGTGGCACCACTTTCAGAAACGGAGTAGAGTTTAGCGTAGCCTGTGAATTCTCCTCCGAGGATGAATTTGGTGCCGTCGTGGGAGAAAGCGGCTGTGTAACACCTACTACCTAAAGGAGTTGTTCCAGTGTTAGC
>CAZAJU010000075.1:0-4914 GCA_964485455.1 uncultured Tissierella sp. | reverse complement strand
GAAGGTGGCACCACTTTCAGAAACGGAGTAGAGTTTGGCGTAGCCTGTGAAATTTCCTCCGAGGATGAATTTGGTGCCGTCGTGGGAGAAAGCGGCTGTGTTACAGATACTATCTAAAGGTGTGGTTCCAGAATCTGCGTATACATTATCCTGAAAGTTTAATAAAAAGTCATTTTTTTCAACAGCCTCAACTTCTTTACTTAACGCCTTCACACCATTACTCTTAACCTCTACAGTTCCAGCACTAATTAAAGCTCTTAATTCTCCCCAAGTTAAATCTTCAAGACTTTTAAACTCAGTAGGTAATACTATTTCACTAAAGTGAACTAGACAATCAGTATTTCCCGTTATATTTGTAGGCAATGGATTCCATTCTTCAAACAAAAACCCCGGAGGTTCTGCTGGGTATATACCCGTAAACACTGCATTACCACCATAAGGAACATTCACAGTTTGTAACACAACTGCTCCGTTCATAAACCTCACATCGTAATAACGTAACTCTTCCGTCCAAGTAGGCCTTATTACCTTATTAGCGAAAATGTTAGCTAAACCGCTATCCCATCCAAGGTAGGTATAGTCATATTGAACTGAAGAAATTCTAGTTGGGATAGATATTGGGCTAACGAATCTTATTAAAGGATCTTCAACGGAACCTCCAGGTAGAACATATTGTACATCTAAGACAGTGTCATCCCAATTTAAAAATGACACTTCGTATTGTTGGATTATAGAATTGTAGGTTATTGTTAATTCAGGAAATTCCTCTTGCAATTGTTCTAAATTAGCATTACCTATTTCCTCAACATACCAATTACCCGTGATTATTGGTGTTGAAATATTATTACCAAATTCATCAATGCCTGCACAATTTCTCAACCTTTGTAGTGCAGTTTCATCATCAGAAGTTACATCAATATTCACAAAACGTACCCTGGCTAAGTTTGTTGCTCCGTTAATAATATCTGCTAATGGTATACCCGTACAGTTCTCTATCCTTAACGCGGAGAGGTTTGTATAATCAGCCATAGAAAATTCAGTAAAAGCTCTTTGGTTTCTTAGAGTTAGATTAACAATAGAATCCGGCAAATACATTTTCTTTATATTACCACCATTAGCCAAAGCTACTGTTGTTATAGAGGTCCCTGTTGCGTATATTTCTTCAATGTTTTCACAACCTGATAAATCCAATGTTTGTGACAGATTTGGACAATTTCTTACATCTATAACTTTTAACAAGGGATTACTACTTACATGAACTTCCAATAAGTTGGTATTAGAGTAACCTGAAACATTACTACCAACTATTAACCGGCTTAATTGTTTAGCTGCAGAAACATCTATGGTACCTGCATACTTATTTGCTAAATTTCCGATATCTTTAATTCTAGATGCACCGTAGATTACCGTTTCTGTATCATTATAAGTTGCTGGGGGCGGTGTTATGGTTATTATCTGGTCTTTTTCCGCTCTCTCTTTTAGAACAAGTGCTCCAAACCTCACGGAAACATATTGATCAGCACTTATTTCAATATTAAACTCACCACTAGGTGCTATTGGTAAAGACCCCTCAGGAGTATATATTCTCATTGCTATATAGTCAGAAGCGTACTGACCTGCATAATACTTACTATCAAGATAGTCAAATCTTTTACTTAACCACCATCTTAGGTGAGCTTCACGACTCCCTTGAGCACAATACAGATAAATTCCTACTCCATTAATGTAAGGCTCAATATATCTAAATTGAGAGTCATAATTATATAAAGCTTCTGGAATTGCTTTTATCTGTTTATTAACTAAAACATCCACAAAGCTATCATAATCCATTCCATTAGTTCTTAAAAAACGATACATTTCTGCTATTTCATCAGGAAAAGCTTGTTCTAAGTTATTCCATAACACAGAATTATGCCCATTGAAGACATACTGAGTTCCTATAGCATCTGTAAACTCTGTGTTATAACCGAATCCTAAAACACCTTCATTGTTAATTCCGTAACAAGTGTCTATATCGTAATAAATAGGATACCAAATAACCTTATCCCAAGTGGATATAAATAGGTTTTTAGCCATAGAATCAGAACCATTAATTACCATTGCTATTACAAAATATGCTAATAAAGAGTCTAAATTAAAATACTGGTTTAGTTCTGATTTAAATTTATCCACGTCTCCATTTGTCGATGCCACCCAACTAACGACTCTTTCTAATGCTGTATAATTAGTTGATTTATCAGGATATCTAGCTTCAAAATCGGAATTTATCAGTCTATCAGGGTCTTCCCAAGTGAGGAAATTACACCTTGGGGCTGAATTATCACAGAATTCCCAGCATTCTGCGTTACCTGTTTGCCCGAATGTTGCTAAACAGTCTTTATCGTAGTTAAAGTTATACGCCCCTAAACAGTATCTAGGAGATTCAGGTGTTTCTTGATGAAATACCGCTATAGGAAAACCATAAACAGTAGTTCTTATTTGTGGATTTATCAGCTGCGGGGGAACAGGACTTACTTTCAACATCAATTCATTTATAAGATTAGCATTTCCTGTATTATGTGAGTGACTTGATTCCATATAATCAGCTTTTAAACAAAAAACACTTTCAGGAATAGCAGTATCTGTAAGTTTATAGGTTACTCCTACAGTTTTAAACTTAAATTTATAGTTCTTACGTGGATAATACTGAGAAGAGGTCCCCTGAACATCTAATTGAACATTTCCCATAAGTTCAATATCCTTCGAAGGATCAAAGAGGTTCTTATACATCATCTGCACCGTCTTCTTTTCACCTTTTGATGGTGGTAATTCACCTATAAAGGTCATACAGGGCATGGTGTTTAACAAAGCTCCATAATTAACGTTAGAGTAGTCATCAAAGATGTTATTTTTATTAAACAGACCTATCTTCTCTGGTATAACTCTTATATCAGCAATATAATTTCTTAATATCTCTTGAGATGATAAAGCACTATTATACTTTCTTATACTAAAAATATCCACACCTACGTCACTGGAACCTATTGTAATTCCAACTGGATTAGTTTGGGTGAAATTATCATTTACATCATATAATTTTACACCGCTACAAATTCCATTAATATAAGTGAGTACAAATCTGTTTGCTGATCGTGATTCAATTACAAATGACATTCTAATCCTTTCATCTTCCTTAAAAAATTGGTGTACAGCTTTGCTCACAGTATCATTCATTAATTCACTTGACAGTTTGGCATCCTGAGCTGTTATTAGAATTCCTATATTTCTGTCCATACAAGTTAGTATTTCTGCATTATAATCAGCTACACTTCTTGTAGTAAATTCTATTTCAAATGTAAAACCACTCACACGAGGATCACCCGCAAATAAGTTAAATGGAATCTGCACCCTAGCATCACCAGTTAACCTTAAAACTGACTCACCTCTATCATTCAAGATCCAACCATTATTACCATAGTTAAATCCTGTTAACACGGCTTGGATATCTCCATAACCCCATTCTTCTTTATTTATATCGTAGTTGCCTCTCCCCGCTGATGATAAATATAGCTCTAACCCCACATCAACTGGTTGAATATCAATCTCTGGAGGTGATACATTAACAGTTAGCACTTTAGTAACAGCACCTACCATAATAGTAAAGGTTACTTCTCCAGTAGGATAATCAACTAGATTCCATGATTTAGCTGCCCTATCTACTATTAGACTATTTACTAGCTCATCGTTTATATAAAGACCTACATCAGCTGTGTTAAATCGTGGATCATACACTCGGTATCCGATATTTAGAATCTCGCCTTGAGTGGCTTCTGTCCTCTCAAAGTCAGAAGCTATTATGACTGTGTTATTACCATCCTCATAAGAAATAATAATATACTTTAAAACATTGCTTGTTATTAATAGATTATTTACAGAAGCAGTAGAGTATACTTCTAATATATGTGCCCCATGGGATAAAGCATTAATAAGCTGAATTTGTTGTATCCCTGATGCTGTCACAGTTGCAGTACTTATTTCGTTACCATCAATTTTAAAATGAATTGTTTTTTCAAAAACACCATATGGTGTATATCTAAAAGTAATATCTCCAGTATAAAACTCAGAATCATTGAATATAGAAGTAATTGACAACGAAATAACATTAATCACATATGTTAATGAAGCACTGCCTCCACTTGTATTTGAAACAACAACTTCAACAACATGATTACCGGTAGTAGTAATATAAGGAGATATATCAAAATAAATTTCACCAGTACTTACTATATTAGTTGCCTTAAGAATAGAATCTACATAATATTTAACAGTTCCAGAACCGCTACTTAACATACTGAATTTATAAGACAAGATTGTTTCACTGTTTAAAGCTGTATTTATGTTTAATGATATTAAAGAACTTAATACAATAGTTGTAGCTTCATCCCCTTTTGAGAAAGAGGAAAATAAATATGCTATTTGACCACTATCTAAAGTAGTATATTCAGTAATTCCATCTGGTACTTGATCTTCTGAAGATACAATTTTAAATACTTTATTTAGACTATCACCTACTATTTTATCCCCAAAAGTAATACATATGTCACCGTTATTTAGTACGGTAGATAATTTCATATCTTCTACTGTACTAAATTGATAAGGTGTTAAACCCAATCGTTCACGAACTTGAGCAATCTCCTTTTTAGACTGATTTAAAATCCAAATACTCAAATTATATCAACTCCCTCCATAAAGAACCATTCCAATACTTTGTGGACATTGTATCAGTTGATACATCAATTACTATCCCCAAAGCCATTTTAGTAGGATCATCAGGAGTAGGCTCATCATCAGTACTAAGCCAACCATACTCCGGAATACTTCCCGAGAATTGCATAGTGCCTTCAACCTTCAAGGCTCCTGCGTCATTCGTTTTTA
>CAZAJU010000074.1:0-10245 GCA_964485455.1 uncultured Tissierella sp. | reverse complement strand
TTTCCTGAACCTAACCATGCAAATACTCCTGGTGCATCCTGGAAGTAGTATGACATATCTTCGGAGCCCATCATCTTAGGTTGAGCTGCAATTCCTTCTTCACCAAATATCTTTACAGCTGTTTCTCTAGCTTGTGCTGATAGTTCATCATCATTGTATACACTCAATGCACTGTCTTCTATAATAACTTCAGCTTTGATTTCATATGCATCTGCTATTGCTTTAGCGTGTCTTTTTATAGCTTCATGAACAGTTTTTCTTGTTTCAAAATCAAAGTATCTCATGGAAATATCAAGCTCTGTATACTTTGCTATGATATTTGCTTTAGTTCCACCAACAAATTTTCCAACGGAAAGTACTATAGGCTCTTGTGGATTTACATTTTTAGTTGCAATTCCTTGTAAATCTGTTACAAATTGTGCTGCAGGATGAACAGTATCCTTTGCCAAATGAGGAGATGAACCATGTCCCGATACTCCTTCAAATTTAACATAAATTGTATCACAACCTGCTGATCTAAAACCTGGAGTTACATCTACCTTTCCAATTTCTAGAGTAGGTATAGTATGGATACCGAAACAAGCATCTACTCCTTCCATTCCGCCATCTTGAATTATTAATTTAGCACCTTTAAATGTTTCTTCAGCCTCTTGGAAAAACAGTCTTACTTCTCCACTGATTTCATCTTTCATTTCTGATAATACCTTTGCTGCTCCTAAAAGCATAGCTGCATGAGAGTCATGTCCACAAGCATGCATTAATCCAGGAACTTTAGATGCAAATTCTACACCTGATTCTTCTTTCACTGGTAGAGCATCTATGTCAGCTCTAAGAGCTACAACCTTACCAGGCTTATTACCTTTAATTGAAGCAATCAAAGATGTATTTCCAGCTTTTTTATATGGAATTCCTAGGTTGTCTAATTCTTTCATAATTTTTTCTTGAGTTTTAAATTCTTGGCTGCTTAGTTCTGGATTTTCATGAAAATCCCTTCTGAACTTAATAATATAATCTTCAATACTCTTAGCCTTGTCTAATACATTTGTCATTTAAACATCTCTCCTCATATTAATATTGGATTATTTTTAAATTTAAATTTCATTAGCTGAAACCCTATTTTTTATTATATCATTTTTGTCTTCAATATTGTAAACATTTTCACAGTTTGTTTCTTTTGAAATCAAAGCAAAAACTAAAGCCACAAAAGATGCAATAACAGGTACTATAAATGCTCTTATATAGGCTTCTCCTTGAAATAATCCTTGAGAAATATTTGCGTCAATCAGCTTTCCACAAATTATAGGCAATATAGCTGATGATAAGAAACCACAGGTATTTACTATAGAAAGTGCCATACCAGAAAGCTTTGGATTACTTACTTCCTTACCTACAGACCAACAAATAACTCCAATAGAGGAAGCTGCACCTATTAGTGGTATGAAAACTAACATAAACCATACAGGTGGTCTAAATAATACCAATACTCCCCATGCTATTGCTGAACATAGAGAAAGCACTACCATAGGCGCTTTTCTTTTTCCTATAGAATCTGATAATTTTCCTACTAATACGCAAGCTACACCTGACGCAACTAATAATATAGAAATATAATTAGCGGCTGTTATCTTATCTAGGCCATAAGCACTAGTTAAGAATTGTACTCCAAATGTGCCTGAGAACATTAAGTAGCCACCAGCTACACCACCCCATACTATTGAAGGAGCCCAAATCTTAGGATTCTTAATTATTTCAGTCAATTGTTTTAAAATACTTATTTTTTCTCCTGCAGTATCGTTTTGTTGAGGATTTACTTCAGGCAAACCTTTTTCACTAGGTGTATTTTTTACTAACAATGCAACTAATCCAGCTAATATTAAAGTTAAAACACCAATAGCACGGAATGAGTTTCTCCATCCCATTAAACCTACCATAGCTAATAGGGGTCCTTGAGCTAATATTCCTCCCATACTACCTACAAAACTAGTAAGTCCACTCATAGATGCAAATTTATTTGATGGAAACCAGTTAGCTTGGATTTTAAGTAAGCATAAGAATACTACTGATACTCCAAGTCCTACTAAAAGTCTTCCTAAGTACGCCATTAATATAGTATTGGCAAATGAAAATATCATAACACCGATTGTCGCAATTATAGAACCGATTATAACAGTTTTCTTGGGTCCTAATGAGTCTGCTAAAATTCCTGAAGGAATTTGCATTATAGTATAAGCATAGAAATACATCGCGCCTAAATTAGCTAATTGTGTCGCACTCATTCCAAAAGTACTTACTAAATCCTCTGTAATTACTCCTACTGATAGCCTGTGGAAAAATACTAAAAAGTATATGGTCACTAGTATTCCCCAAACTAGCCAAGCATAAGAACTTGTTTTTTGATTTTTTTCTGTTTTAATCATATCTTACCTTCCCTCTTAATTTTTTTCTAAGAAAATAATATCATTAGGAAAAGGTTAAACCTATGTTAAAACTTTTCTAGTTTTAGAGTAAAAATGAAAATATTTTCACAAAGTCATTAAAATAATACTATTGCCACAATTACAGTTTCAATAAATCCTGCCACTACAGGTATTATATTCTTTGCAACTAAATCTCTAGGATTGACTCCACAGATTACTGCTACAGAAATAACTCCCCACGGTATTATCGTTCCACCGCCTACACAAATAGCTGTTATTTAACCAATAGCTGTAAGACCTGTAATTCCACCCTTCGGGTCCTTTCCCTTTTAGTAAGAATCAATAGCATCTCTCATGCTTCATCTTACCTACTAATGTTAGGACCACCTCTATCTACTATTATAGAATTAGAAAATTATATAACAATTAGTCATCATATGGAATATAGTTATCATTAATTTAGTCAATATTGAATTAATTCTCATATAAATTATCTATTATACATTTTTCGACATAGATGATAAAATTAAGCTGATTGTGTAGTTATATAAATTAATTTAGGAGGAATATGATGGATATTAAACATAGTGTAAATCTAATCGAAGCATATTTAGGTTTAGACAGAAAACCGGTAGGGGTTAAATTTTTCTTTAACAAAGAAGAATTCGATAATTTTGAAGTTCCTCAAAGAGACCGTAAAGTTACATATTGCAACTCTGTTCAGCTAGCAAGTAAGGGTAACTCTATGAAGCTTACAAAAGAAAATCAAGGCTGCCCTAATGGAGCATTTGCTTTAAACTTTACAGATGTTCCACCTCCAATATCAAGTGGAAATGGTAGATTTAATAAGCACATGTATCAAAGTGTTGAAGTCGCTAAGTCTATCAATGATGATATGAAGTTTATGAAAGAAAGACCATACGGAATAGCAGTTATGCCTCTTGAAAATTATAATGAAGCTCCAGATGTTGTAATTGTAGTTGGATCTTCCTATAACATTATGAGAATGCTTCAAGGACATGCTTACTTTAATGGATATCATGACAACTTAAGAACTGTTGGATTACAAGCAGTTTGTCAAGATTTAACAACATACCCATATAACACTGAAGATATTAATATCTCATTACTATGTCCAGGAACTCGTTTAGTTGCTGACTGGGTACCAAATGAAATTGGAATGGGTATTCCTTATGCAAAATGGGAAGATGTAGTACAAGGTGTTGTAGAAACTACTAATCCTTTTGAAAGAGATACTCAAAAGAAAGATATTTTAGCTAGATTAGAAGAACGTGGATTAGATACTAGCGGTATCATACTAGGTCAAAATTATGATGATGGTTCCTATAGTGGCGGAACCATAGAAATAAATAAATAGATTTGTAAAGGCCTCCTGATAATGGAGGCCTTTTTTATTAAAAAAGGTCATTTTCATTAAAAATCTGGAGATTAAATCCTGTGGAAATAATAACTATTTTTTGATATATTAAAATGAAAAAGGAGATTATGATACATCTTTTATCATAAATAAGGAACATGGAACTAATCAAGCTCATTAAATTAGATACTATCTCATGCACTAAAAAAAAATGGAATAAATATGCCGTAACTCTAATTTTTATTATTATAGCAGCTTTTATAAGAGTTTCCACATATTTAGCTTCCCTAAGTCCTTATATTATTGAAAAGCTCTACTCTTCTACAATCTATCCATATATCGGGACAATACTAGGTAAAATAACAGCCATATTTCCATTTTCATTAGGAGAATTAATTATTCTGACACTACCGTTAATATTTATTTCATTTATTATTTACTTAATAATTGGACAAGGAGTATTCAAAAATAAGCTCTCTAGAATAATACATATAGTTATTAGAGCAATTTCTCTAATTTATATATTATTCTATCTTCTATGGGGATTCAATTACTTTAGAGAAGACTATATAACCATTTCAGGATGGGAAAGTTCTAGCCCTTCTTTTGAAGACCTTACTAGTTTAACTCAAGGAATAATTTTGAAAATGAACGAACTTAGAAACGAACTTGATGAAGATGAATCAGGAGTATTTATAGTTAATGATGATTTTATAAACCTAAATCATATTGCTTTAGATGGATTTAAAGATTATTCCGTTGGTTCATATAGTTTGGATAGGATCAAAGGAAGAGCAAAGCCAGTTTTACTATCTGATTATATGAGCTATACTGGGATAACCGGAGTTTATTTTCCTTTTACAGGGGAGGCCAATGTAAATACTGCTGTACCTCATGTAACCTTATTATCTACTATATCTCATGAAATTGCACACCACAAGGGCTTTGCTAAGGAGGATGAAGCAAATTTCATAGCATACAAAGCCAATGTAAGTAACCCAGATAAAAGATTTCAGTATTCTGGATATTACCTAGCAATGAGTCATCTGCTTAATGAAATATATACTCAGGATAAGGATGAATATAATAGGCTCTATAATATTTTGTCAGATAAAATTAAAATTGATATAAAGAATTCTAGAGAGTATTGGAAATTAAGAGAAGGAAAAATGGAAGAAACAATGACAAATATGAATGACTCTTATCTTAAATCAAATAATCAAGAGCAAGGAATAAAAAGCTACAACGGAGTAGTAAAGCTATTGCTTTTAGAACACTTAAATACAAAAGGTATCGATTAAGAATCGATACCTTTTGTATTTAAATTATTATATTTTATAAATTTCTTTATTCTAATTGTTGTATTCTTTTTTTGCTGCTGGAATAGTAAGCATAATAGAGAAAATGGCTATTATCAACATTAATAGATTAAATAACAGAGCAATTGCCGCAGCATATCGTATTGGAATATTATCAATACGTCCCCAATAAAAACCTTCAATAAATTTTACATTTGAGCTGCTGAATCCTGAAAAAATAGCTGCAGAAATCGCCACTCCAAATGCTGTACCTAATGAAGATGCCATTTTGTATATTCCTGATGCTGTACCTGCTTTTTCAGCCGGTACTGTTGATAGGGCAGCATCAGTAGATGGTGTAGCATAAAAACCTAATCCTATTCCGAAGAAAGTAAAACCTATTGTAGCTATTATCATATATTGGCTAGCTAAGACAAAGGTGAATGATGTCATCAAAATACCCACCCCGGTAATCATACAGCCCCAAATCATAGGTTTACGAGCTCCAAACTTTTGTAAAAGTTTTTCACCAACTCTAATGGTAGAAACTATGGCAATCAAGTATCCTATAGTAAGTAAGCCAGCTTGAAAAGAGGTAAGCCCTGCTCCCAACTGTACCAATGACAATGTAACAATTATTGTACCTGCTGTACTATTTAATAAAAAGTTGGATATTGTAGCTCCTGTGTAGTTTTTATTCTTAAACAGGTTGAAGTCGATAAAACTATCTTTTTTGCTTTTTTCAATGAAGAAAAAGGCTGTTAACATTACTATAGCTGCTAGGATAAGACCCAAAATAAAAGGACTTGTCCAACCAATTTTAGCTCCCTGGCCTATAACTAAATTTATGGCTACCATACCAATCATAAAAGTTAAAACACCAGCAAAGTCAAAACTAGGAGCTTTCCCTTTAAAAGATACTTTGCATTCTGGAGTATTATTGATTAAGAGAATACTTATAATCGCAACAACAATAGACATCCAAAATATCCAACGCCATCCAATTGTCGATGCAACAATTCCACCAAATAAGGAACAAAGACCTGAGCCTCCCCATGAACCAATAGACCAGAAGCTGATCGCTCTTTGACGATCTGCATCGGCATAATACTCCTTAATCAATGCCAATGTGTTAGGCATTATAAAAGCTGCGGAAAGACCTTGTATAATTCGTCCTGCCATTAAAAATGCTGCCGTACCTTTTGGTGATATTGCTATCAATAAAGAACCTATTATACTTAGTAACAAACCTAATTTAGTAAACTTAACACGGCCAAATCTGTCTCCTAGGCCTCCAACCACAACTATAAAAATACCTGAGAATAAGGCCGTTATACTTACAGCAATATTGCTTATACCTTCTTCAATCCCTAATTCGGTACGAATTGTAGGAGCAATATTCAAGTTCGTTTGAGCAAAAAGCCAAAACGTGATGACACTTAAAACTATTCCCAAAAGCAACTTATCGTTGCCCTTGTAATTTTGTGCTACTTCTTTACTCATTTTCATATTATAATTTCACCTTCTAAAATATTTGTATTTGACTTTAAGAGTATACTCCTACAATTTGATTTTTACAATAGTATTTTTAGAGTGGTTACGTTTTCTATAAATATTATTTTATTTATAGGTAATATTAAGGGTAAATCTATAGAATAAAGTCCATATTTTAAAATTAATTATTGAAACCAAAAGAAAAGACTATTGAAAACATCTACGAAAGTAGTAGAAAGGTTATAAGCTTTTATTTAAATAATGACTTATTTAAAGGTACTACAGAAGAAAAGGTACGTATTCTTGAAATTACCCCAAAATTTAAACCAAACATCTAAATTTTGGGGTTGATTCATTTTTTTACTTTTTTATCTTGACATTAAACGTGGTGCTGTAATATATGTGCCTTCTTAATATCGAATTTTTCAACTGGTTCTGGTCCTCTAAGGACCATTCTATCAACTTTAAGAAATCCATTGCTATCTACAACAGTCTTCCATCTGACTATTTGTATCAGTCCTTGGTCTATTTCTATGCCTGTAATAATGGTTGGATATATGCAGCAGCCTGTATTAAAATATGGCAGCTCATTTTCTTTTGGAAACTTAAATCTATGAGTATGCCCACAGATTAACATAATCTTATACTTATCGATCCACTTGCAAAAGTTTCGTTCTATTTTATGTCTTTTAAAGGTATTTTTTACGGGACTTGAAGGATTTCTAATCCCAAAGGAATGTAGATATCTCCAAAAAAATTTCAAAGATAGCATTGTAGGAAACCAAATTTGGTCGTTTGTAAGGTCTCCTTGGTGACCATGAACTATTAAAATTTCCTGTTCTGTATCTTTATGCTTTAAGACTACGGATTCAACTGGATCTATACCATTTAAAAAATCATAATTCATCTCTTTATACTCACTATAAGTACAATAATAGTTCTTTTTCACATAATTCATATCCTTAAGATAGATATTATGATTTCCGTATAACATTATAAGTCGATTTGTATCGTTAAACTTCTTTATACTTTCAAAAACATGGAAATGTCCATTTCTTATATCCCTAGCCTTGGGAGTCTCCCAAAGATCATCTCCATCACCGGCTTCAATATATGTATAACCCTTTTCAAAATAATAGTCCAAGGCATATTTAAATATATTCTGGTTCTTGGAGAATTCATCAAAATGACTGCCATTCCCTCTATGAATATCACTAAAAATAATATATTTAGAATCCTTATCGAAATATTCTACTCTTGCATTTTTATATGCTTGATTTAATCTTTTTTCTGTTAACATAAAAATCCCTCACTCAGTTTTTTTAAGTGGCTAGTGTTGTAATATATACCCACTTAAAACTTTAAATATTCTATTGTGGAAACCACTAAAACTTGGATTTATGTGATCTAAATTACCAAAAACAAATAGAAGACAGATAATAAGGCCCCCCTATTATTTGTCTTCTATATTATTCATGATAAAATATTAATTTTTACTAAGCTATGTACTATTCTTGTTTTAACTTAGTATGTGCTCCATCACAAAATGGAGGATTATTAGTTTGCTTGCATGCACAGAAATATTTTGTTTCATCTTTTTCAGCTACAAATTCTAAAGGTACAAAATCTGTTCCTTTATGACTACCATCACAAAATGGTTGATTAGCGCTTCTGCCACATGAACACCAGTAGTATTTTTCCCCTGCTTTTACATCTACGGCAATTGGAGCATAACCAGCAACATGACCTTTTTCCATATAATCCCTCCTATACATTTTGATAATTAATACCCATTATCCCTATATTTAAACAAAACTACATATATTATTATATATTCCAATAATCGAGGGATGGTTGGTAATATTAATATTTCGCCATCCTTTTCAAAATTTTCATAGAATTTAGCTTTTTCAGGTGAAGAATTTCAATATTTTGGTTATAATAATAGTGTAGATAATTGAACCATTACCACTGTTTGGGAGGTAAACCATATGGCTAATAAGAAGATTTCCTTTGACGATGTGAAAGACTTTATTTTTACTTTACCTTATAATGAGTTCCGAAAGATTGTAAAACAGTATTCTACACATTCAAAAACGAGTTTTGAAAAAGAAATGAACGATTTAATAACCTTAAGTTTTCAGCAGAAATTAGAAAGTCTTGGCATCAATAAGGCTTGTCACAGGTGTGGCTCGCTGATGATAGTTAAGAACGGCAAAAGACCTAATAGTATACAGGAATATAAGTGTAAGGATTGCAACACTAAATTCACTTTATTTAGTAATACCATATTGGAAAAAACCAATTGGCATTGGGATATTTGGGTAAAAGTTTTACAAATGAATATAAATGGCTATTCTATTGACTCAATGATTAATGTCTTAGAGGATGATTATGGTTGTAATGGTATTAATCGAAAGACAGTCTGGTTATTGAGGATGAAGCTTATTCATGCTCTTGCATCCATTGACATGCCTGTTCTTACTGGTATCGTTCAGGTAGATGAAACTTTCATAAGAGAAAGTCAAAAGGGCTGTAGAAAATTGGTTAACTATGTAGGATTGAAGTATAATAGGAAACCAAGGTATGGCTCTATGCCTTCTAAGTTAGGAGTTATGGGACCAGAGTTTGCAACTTTAACTACTGCAATAGATGATAGAGGGTATTGTGTATGTAAGGTATCTTCATTGGGTAAACTCACAAAGGAGCTATTTGTAGACCTATTTGAAAAGCATATTAATAATCCAGCTTATATTTGCTCGGATGCTAATGATGTATACGAAAATCACTGTGAATTATTTGATATTCCTCACTATGTAAAGCCTTCCAATTATGATAAGACCATAAAACAATATGGATATGAAAGTCCAGATGAATCCAATCCAGTTCAGGCTGCTATAACGAGGGATAACAACGAAAAGCTTTTCAAAAGGCTCTATGACAACGAATTAATAGATAAAATAACCAATAGAGGGATAATGTCTTATGAAGAATTTATTCAGCTTAAAAGGTCAAATAACCTCAATTTAGGACGAGTTAATGAGCTACATTCAGATATTAAGAAATTTATTAATAGAGATATGACTAATGTATCTACTAAATATCTGCAAGACTACATTGGATTTTTCACATATATAAGAAATTGGAGGGTAGAAAATGGTCGGTATCCTAATTCAATTAAGGATACAGAGAAAATCTTTATTGAAATACTCAAGACAAAAGTAAATTACACAATCATAGATGTTGAAAATCAAGAATTGGATTTACCAAAACCTACAAATAGGTATATTGCTTTATTAGATGAGAATACACGAAAAGCAAGAATTGCTACTTCTAATCAATATTTTAAATTTGATGAAGAAGATGGGGTTAAAACTTTTAACAAAAGGGATTATCTTATCAATCAGCCAAAATCCAAACTCTATGCTATATGTAAAGAGTGCAATTTAACTAAATATCGAAAATTAGCTCTATATAGCTTAGTCAGTTTAATCCTAAAACAACCTAATATAGATGACATAATATACAAACTTCTTTCAAATGACAGACAATACAAAATTTCTGATGAAGACCTTGAAGCTATAAGAGCTGAAGGATTTAAACATTAAAAAGAGACCCGAAGGTCTCTTTAGTTTTGTTGGATTTGATACAAGTATAC
>CAZAJU010000073.1:0-10619 GCA_964485455.1 uncultured Tissierella sp. | reverse complement strand
GCACTAGGGACTCTCACCCTTTAGATTACGCCCATGCTGGGCGCACAAAAATAAGGCTTCCTTAAACATAAAGTTTAAGGAAGCCTTATTGCTTTAGATATTAATCTTCTTCATCAACTGAGTTATCAAACTCATCAAAATCTTCATCGAAGTCGTAGTCTGAATCTACTTCATAGTCATCGTCCCAATCATCTTCGTCATCATAATCGTCGTCATCGTCGCCATATAAATCCTCTTCAACATCTGCTAGATCTTCATCAATAAAGTTCACATATTCTTCAAGATCCAACTGATCCTCGATTACATCATCAAGTATATCAGTGAATGCTTCCAAGGTTTCGATGATTTGAACAAGCACCTTACCTTCTTTGCTTGATTCAGCAACGCCAAGTCCCTCTGCTAGTCCTTTAAGATAAGCTACCTTCTGTAATAAGTAATCCATTTTACCCCTCCTATTTGATTTGATTTTGTTTTGTTACTATACTCTAGAGAGATATTCTCCAGTCCTTGTATCTATTTTAATTTTGTCACCTAAGTTAACAAACAATGGAACCATAATAGTTACACCTGTTTCAACAGTTGCAGGCTTAGTAGCACCAGAAGATGTATCTCCCTTAAGACCTGGTTCTGTATGAGTAACTTCAAGTTCTACGAAGTTAGGAGGCTGAACTTCAAATGCGCTTCCTTGGTAGAATCTTATAGTTGCATTGTCGTTTTCTCTTAAGTACTTAATTGCTTCCTCAACAGCTTCTTTGTTAAGTGGTAGTTGCTCATATGTTTCTACATCCATGAAATAGTATAATTCACCATCACTATATAGGTATTGCATTTCTTTAGTCTCAATAGTAGCTTTTTCAAATCTCTCAGTTGGGTTAAAAGTAACATCTTTTGTTCCACCTGATAATACACTTCTAATCTTAGTTCTAACGAACGCCGCACCTTTTCCTGGCTTTACATGTTGGAAATCAACTATTTGGTAAACATCTCCATCCCATTGAAAAGTTACTCCTTTTCTAAAATCACTTGCTGATATCATAAGTTTCCTCCTACTGTTTATCGAATTTGTTCTTTCATCTTTTCTATTATATCAATATCTAGTATTTTCCACAATATAAATATCGACTTTACTCTAGATATTACGACTTATAAGCCTTTCATATTCCATCATTATCTGACGGCTTATTTCTTCGATGCTTTTATTATCTACATTTATAATCATGTCAGAGGATCCTAGATACAAATGCTCTCTTTCCATAAATAAATTCTCAACCTTCTTATGAAGATCTTGGCTTTCTTGAAGTAATGGACGTACCACCTTGCTCTTGTTAAGATTTCTAACTATAGTTTCTACTTTCCCCATTAGGAGAACAATATATCCATTTTTTCTAAGCGCTTTAATGTTTTCTTTATTTAAAACTACACCGCCTCCTGTGGAAATAATATAATTTTCTTTTTCTGATACCAGATTAATAACTTGATGCTCCACAT
This sequence comes from uncultured Tissierella sp., assembly GCA_964485455.1. Classification (GTDB taxonomy): domain Bacteria; phylum Bacillota; class Clostridia; order Tissierellales; family Tissierellaceae; genus Tissierella_B. The sequence goes on along the minus strand of CAZAJU010000073.1, from coordinate 9,131 downwards.
CTCTAAAATATAATTCCCCTTTATTTGCAAATATATCTTTTACTGAAAGCTTTTCTCTATCAATTATTAAATCATCTGTATCACAAAAACTCTTTTTCATAGATTCAGCTAAATTCTTACCTATTGCAGTCTTTCCAACTCCGCTCATTCCAATTAAAACTATGTTTTTCATATAATTTGATAAACTCCTATCTATTCTATTTCTATAAATCCTGGAAGGTAGTGTCCATACATTCCCACTGCATAACTGTCGTATACTAAATCTATTTTATCCAAAAAATCGGATTTTCCTTCTGTAATGATTATACCTCTTATTACAGGTTTATAGACATCTGATTTAACAATTATTTTTGATTCTGCGCCCTTTAATACTATTATACCACTAAAATCGAATCTACCTTCAATTATTAAATCACCTTCCACTATAATTACACCTTTAAGTTTTACCATATCCAAAGCTGGATTGTCTATAATCCTTAAGGATACAGGAGTATGTATTCTATTTTTGATATCGAAAAATACTTTATATAGAGGTACCTTTCCATATATTTCCTTTGTAATTGAACTTGAACTTATCTTCTTTATAATATCCCTCGAATTATTTTCCGCTTCTATTGTAATTTCATCATGATTAAAGGTTGTAAGTTTCTTAAAATCACTAGGAATATTACTCATATTTAAGTTTTTAACTTCTTTATAAAATTCATCAAGTTTTACACAGGTATTAAAATCCAAATCATAAGATACTACTGGTAGATTACCCACTTCAAATATACTATTAACATAGTTGATATGCTTTTTAGATAAGCTCTTTATTCCTCTATAATTAGATAATGCAGTAATTTCAAAGGATTTTCTACCATTAGGGTTTTTAAATTCTATTTGGACTATACTCTCCTTATCCTCTTTATCTAAATCTTCTTTTTCAATATATATCGTTGCTGGATTTTTAAATGTTAAAGGAGCGCTTAAATATGCTCTAATAGCTGGTATTAAATATTTATTATAGTAATAGTCATCATAAATTACTCTATTTACCTTTGTTTCAGATAGGAGTCGGGCTTGTATTTTGTCTCTACTAGCTATGGAAATTTTCGATTCTAAAGTAGATATATAGGTTAAGTGAGTTATTACCATCATTACAACACAAGATACCAAAATGAAAATTGGTGTGCTAAAACCTTTTCTATTCATAAAACCTCCTAAAAATCAAACTCTTTATCTATAAAAAGACATGATTTAAAACTATGAAATAGATTTTTCTCAGTTCCCATTGATATATCCAAAAACACTAATTTATCATCAATATCAACCCTTGTATTTGCTATAGTTAATACTCCTTCACATAACTCATTAAAACCTGAAAAATGCTTTCCTTCTGGATATGATGGTAGTTTTCTATTAGTAGCCACTCGGATTAACTTGTTTCCATTTAAAAAATATGTAGTGAAGTTATACCTTTCATTTGAATCCAAGACACCACTATCTTTAAAAATTACAAATCCAATATTTTCAGGATATAAGCTATTTAAGTTTAAAATATAATCTGATGATATTATTTTATCGGCATTTTTTAGTTCTTCCTTGATGAATTCAACACCAAATCTTCCATTAAGTAATAACTCATCTATATACTGACCTTTAGATGAGGCATTTATACTATACCTTAATATTGAAAACATACATGAAATAACCAAAGATAAAATGCCAATTCCTATTATAAACTCAACAATTGTAAAGCCTCGTTTATCTTTTCGTTGATGATATGTATTGAACTGATTTAACATTTGCACCATCCTTTGATTCAACAATCACCATGTACTCTATAAATCTACTGCTACTATATAGATTGACTAACTTGCACCTATATTTAGACTTATCAAAATCATCATCTTCATAATTCACCTCCCCAAAAGCAATTAAATCAGAAATCGTTTTCAAAGCAAATTCACTTTCACTCTTCAGTTTCTCAGCCACCATCTCTCCAATATAATTCATTTCATCCCTATATTTAATAGTTCTTACGTTATTAAATGAAAAGCTCAATAAAGGCAAAACAGACGTTGCCAACAAGCCGATAAAGAACAAACCTAGTAATGCTTCAACTAGAATAAAACCATTTCTTTTCACTATATCACTTACTTTCTTTTAATGATACCTTCCCTGTAGCAGGTGTAACTGCCAGCATATATTCCTTTCCATTATCCAGTTTTAAATAAACAGTACCACTATGGGTGGGCACTCCATTTCTACCAAATTCTAGCTCAAAAACTCCAGGATTTTCTAAATTAAATGGCTTTCTAATTAGCTCTATTCCACTTTTAAAGTAATGGCTATGAATTGTCTTACCATTGGATTCAATAACATAATAATTTCTAACATAATCAAAAGCCACCCTATGCAATTCACCAGTTATTATTGACTGATTTCTAGCATATAGAATATTCTTATTGAAATCTCTAAGTTCTTGATTTCTCTCAAAATTGTATAAAAGCTTAAAATTTGGAACTGCTATGCTAAAAAGTATAGAAAAAAGAGCTAGTACGCATACTAGCTCTATTAGTGTATAACCCTTTAATCTGTCCATCTAGTACATCGTCTCCATTAAATTATAAAGCAAATATACAACTTCTGCTCTTGTAATTTTGTTATTGAAGTCATCAAAACTAGTTGAACGTACTTTTTTTTCATGTAGCATTTTATTTGCGATGTCTAACCATTTAAAATCATTTTTTCCTGTAACTCGTCTTATTATGGTCTGAATTTCAGCATAGCTAATATTATTATTCGGTTTAAAACTACCATCAGGATATCCTTTGATATACCCTTGGGCATATGAATAGTTTATAACCTCTGCACTTGCTCCAAAAGTAGTGTAGTCAGTAAACAATTTTTGATTAACAGGATAATATGGTAAATTCCATCTATTCATTCTGCTTAGGAGCCATAAAAATTCTGCCCTTGTAACTTGTCTATCAGGTTTAAAAGTTCCATCGGGATAGCCATATATTATATTTCGTCTAACATATGTCTCTATCTCATCTTTAGCCCAATGGCCTCTGGCATCAGCGAAGTACTTTGCAGATGTATCTATAAATACTGCATAAACATTTCCAGTAGCTGATATAGTACTTGGAGATATTTCTGCAATTATTCTGTTTTCTTCAAATTTAACATCAGAAGTCACATAAGTCCAGAATCCATTCGATAATTTGTATATACCACCTTTTAATCTATCTCCATAATATTCAAAGCTTAATTCAATAGGCTTTTCATTATTTAAATTTCCAGATGTGTTCAATATGCTCACTCTGTAGCTGTCTGAAGCTTTGATTAGATTACTTGAAACATTATTGCCTACATCATAAGTTGTATTGATAGTCATTTGTACAGGATGGTAATAAGTTCCCTGTTGGACATTTATCTTTAGTGCATTATCAGAACTTACTAAGCTTCCACCAGCTAGAGGGATTGTGGTTGAAACACTTTTACCTACCCCTGCTCCTTGAGCTAGTTCTTTATACTTTGCATTATATCCTTCAGAATATCCATCGTAGAATCCTGATATGAATAAATCTCTATAATTTGGAGATTGTAGATTCAAATCATATTCCATAATTATATATTCATCATCTGGAATTGATCTCTTCCAATCATTTGATAGTCTTTGGGCATAATCCATATTAGCCTGAATTTCTCCCTTTAACTTTCCTATCTCTTGGCCACTAGATAGAGCATCTCCCTCATCTCTTATGGAATCATTCATATTAGCTTCCCTATAGGCAGTATTATATGACTCTTCATACAACCTTAAAAATCCTGATAGAAATCCATCCTTATATTCTTCAGAATCATTATTTAACGAATACTCAGTAGTAATTACTCTGTTAGTTGGTAAATCTCTAGTGTAATCTCTATCTCTGTTCTCATAGAAATCCTTATACCCAAATGCAGAACCTATAAGTTTTCCAATTTCCTCACCATCAGATATACCTTGATCTTGGGTTATTTTAGCTGGTCCAAAGAGAGCATCTTCATAAGCTTTAACATAGGCATCTTTAAAGGAAGTCTTAAATGCTTGTATAAAAGCATCTCTATATTCAGTGTCCTGTGTATTTAAATTATACATGGACCTTATTTCCTTATCACTTGGCAGTGCATCCTCCCAATCGGATTCATCATCATTTTGGAAGTCTCTGCTACCATATATCCTACCTAAGGATTCTCCTAAATCACTGGCATAGTTTACTTGTACGTTTGATTCATCTTTATCAACAAGCCCTTTTGCATATCCCTCTATATAACCAGATTCATAATCAGTTAAACTCTCATAATCACTTTCTGATAGAGTTGCCTTATGATCGATCCAAGCTTTGCTAACAGTTATATCTTCATCTTTATTGGCCTGTCCATCTTGAAATCCCGCATCATATCCATTATCGTAATCTGTAGAAGAAGCTAGTGCTAGGCTAGATGACAATAAAATAAATATTACTAAAATTATAGATATATATTTTTTCATTTCTTACCCCTACCTCCTAACAAGCACAAGGACTCTTCCTACTGTCAATACATCTCCTGAGGTTAAGCTATTGTTTTTCATTATTTCATTCTTATATTCTATGGTTCCATAAACCTTCCTGGATATACTAGTTACAGTATCACCTGGTTCCACCTTATAGAAGAAATTAGCAGGTGCATCATTTGCAGCTTTATCTTCACTTGTAGGATAAAAGGCTTCAAGCTTGTCTATAAGAAAGACTCCAAAATCATCTCTATCATATGGTAGTTCAAAGTAGAGATGTGTAAGCTTAAGTGGATATAGGTTTAGGTCCTGTGGAGGAGCAGCTTCTAGGTTTGACCATCCAAGCCATGATATGCCCTCTGTAATGACTATAGGTACATCTTCTCCCCCTTGAGTTCTAAAAACCATACCCAATGTTCCAGGTGAATAACCAAAAGCATTTACCCACATACTTATAGCATCAGCTGGATGTTTAAATTCTATATTATATTTAGTTAAATCAATATAGGCTTTATTTTCTTCATCAAGAGCCAGCATATCATATTCAAATCTTAAGGAATACTTACCAGACTTTTTGATGGTCGATGGGCTGACATTCCCTTTAATTATATCATTTGAAGGAATAAAGCTATATTTCTTATCTTCAAAGTCAGACAACAAATATACCTTTGTGTAGTCACTATCATCTATTTCCGTTGATGACCCAGGAATATCTCCTCCAGCGCCTCCTGAACTTCCCGAACCAACACCAGATTCTGAATAGTCCTCAAAGGCTCCAAACAAAGAACCTTCTCCTGAGTTATCAGCAGCATCTATATATATTACCTCAGAATTCGTATCTGCAAGCCCTTCTAAGCTATATACTTTAAGGCTCATACTACCTCCAAGCACGGCATTGTTTCCTCTATCGACAGAAAGGGTATCTACTATAATTCTTCTTGGACTACTCTCAATGGAGCTTATAGCATCTAAGATACCTTCATAATTCCCATTAAATGGGATTCCTATACCCATATTTTTTACTTCCATCTCACCAATCATTTCAATACTGGGTTGGTTAAAATTTAAATCTGATATACTAATTCCTTCTTCGCTCAATATATCATTTAAAACATATATTATTTGTGCTTGATCAAGAGTGGGAAAATAATGAGCAAGAACTTCATTTCTTTCTCTATGTAACACTTCCCATTCCTTCCTTATATTGCCTTCCTTCTTTAAAGTGTCGTTCATATCTATAATCTTATTATCTAATTCAAGGTTTTCTGCTTCCAAAGCGCTAATCTTTTCAGCTTGAGGAGTAAGGATAAATTTATTGGACCCCCAAATCATTAGAACAATGCTTAGGATTGTCAGTAAAGTTTTTTCGCTTTTAGTGAGAGGTCTCATCTTAAGATTATTCTTCTTTAGGAGTTTCTTCTCCATCTGTACTCACATCCTTTAAAGTCAAATTTAAAACAAAATTATAATAATCCTCAGTGCTAGCTATACTTGAAATAAATACGGATTCACTTTCCTCCATAGTAGTAAGGCCCTTTTGAAATTCAGCTATAGAATATTTATCTCTAGCTATTCCATTGATTTGAATATCCCTTTCAATAATACTAAAATTTGATAAGAATAAATCCGTAGGCATCTTTGATCTTATTTTTTTCAAGAGTTCATCGTTAATAATGTCTTTAGCCTCAATTGACTGATCTAATTGAATTATTTTATTTACTTCTTCTCTAAAGGTATTTACCTGAGTTTCCAAATCCTTTATTTCTTTAACTTTTTTGACTGTTTCAGGATTTTCGGCTACCTCTCTTTTATTGATTATATCTTCATTTAAATTGCTAATTTTCAATTGATTAAAAATACTAAAACCTATCAAACCAATAACAGAAATAATTAAAAGTCCATATACTAGGTATTTTTTTTGAAATTTAAATTCTCTTTTTTCTACATAGGATTCAAAAAAGTTTAAGTCCCTCATGAACTACACCTCACTCAATCGGACTAATCCACCGATGGCATTAGCATATTTAGATAAATCACCATTAAATTTTACTTTGTTAACTGAGTTTAGTTTTACACATGGAATTCCAAAAAAATTAGAAATATGATTATCTATGCCTTCCATTTCTGCTAATAATCCATGAATGACGATTAAACTTATTTCATTTCCAAGGCCTCTTGTTCTATAATACCTAAAAACCATTTCAACCCTACTTAGACACTCGTCTAAACCTTCCTTTGTAATCTCCAAGAATCTATAGTCTTCTGAAATTGAAGACAAATCTTCATCTAAATCTTTTATAGAAAATAGTTTTTCTAATATTTCTTTTTCAGAAAAATTATCATTATTTCTCATAATTTGCTGTGATAGGTATTTAGCTCCAAGTTCTATTACTCTAGAAACTTTAATAACTCCTTGTTGGGTAATAGTAAGATTAGTATTCTCATATCCCCATTCAATACATGCAATAGGAGATTCAGTGGGATAGCTATTATTTATAACTTCCCCAAAATATATTAATTTGTTTATAGCATTTCCTTGATAATCAAGAACAGCAGGTCTTAATCCCATATTTTTAATAAGATTTAGATGAGACTCTACTAAAACCTTTGGAACTCCTATTAAGAGGATGTTAAGCTTATCAGTTCCATCTTCAAAAGTGGTACCTAGAATCATAAAATTGACAATGTATTCCTCAGGATTTATAGGTATATAGTCTTCTAGTTGGTATTTTAATATAGACTTAATTTGATCTTCGTCTACCTTTGGCATAGTAATCTCCCGAAGAATTACATTAGTGGAGTTTATTATACAATTAACATCAGCTTGAGTTATTTTATTCTCATCTAAAGATTTTCTTAATAAGTACACCAGTTGGTCCATATCACTAATCTCCCCATTTTTATATACATCATCAGGAAGTTCTATGGAGAAGTACTTATTTACTACAATACCTTTTTTAGTGAATTTTCCTTCAATTATATTTATTTCATCTTGTGCAAAATCTATGGATAATGTATTTCTATTACTAAATAAACCCAAAATTTCTCCTCCTCGAGATTTAGTTCATAGTTGAAGCGATTAATAAATAATTAGTATCTTTACCAAGTAGTCGTTGAAAACTCACTAAATAAATAATCTTAAATACCAATTCATAATAGCCTGTCCCCAAAGTAATGTTATAAAAAATGCTATTATAATAAAGGGTCCAAATGGTATAGGATCTTTCCTAGTTTTTAACTTTGTTGCCAATAAGAATATTGAAATAATTGACCCTAAAATAAATGAGAGAAAAATCGTTAACATTATCTTTCTCCAACCTATCACAAATCCTAAAGCACTTATAAGGGTTACATCTCCACCACCCATGCCACCTCGAAAAACAAGTACTATAGCTAAAAATAATCCTCCAGCTAATAATGACCCTAAAATACTGTTTAGAATCTCCGGAGAATATCCTATAAAATACATACTGCTCTTATGTAAAATCGATAAAATCAAAATTGTAATGATCAAAACATCAGGAATAATCATTTGTTGTAAATCTATAAAAATTATTGTCAAAAGAACAGACGATAACAAAGAATAGAATATAAAATCTAAAGTTAAGCCGAAGTTTCTGTACATTATAAAATAAAGAATAGCATTTAATGTTTCAACAAGAGGATATTGTATGGAAATACTTTCATTACAATACCTACACCTTCCTCTTAAGAAAATCCAAGAAAATAAAGGTATATTATCAAAATAATGAAGCTTATGTTTGCATTTAGGACAATGAGATCCAGGCCATGCAATACTTTCACTTCTAGGAATACGATATACACATACATTTAAGAAGGACCCTATGATTAGGCCATATACGATGATTAAGAATGTCATACTTGTCCTCCAATGATTTTAATATTAAATAACATTTAAATTTGCATAAAAGTTTAGAATTGCCATATTACTATAATTATAGCAATGAGAAGGCCATTATTCAACAAATTGTTTTTAATTTTTAGGATTGGGTGTTATTAGGGAGAATAAAAGACTTAGATTCGGGATTTTTAGGAAATCTAAGCCTTTGTATTAATACCACAATATTGATTTATCTAGTATTTTATCTATTGCCTGCATTATCTAATTACTACTGCAGTTTCGGAAGCTGTAACCATTATCATATTATTTGCTTGGCTTAAAATCTCGTAGTCCATATCTACACCAACAACTGCATTGGCTCCCATCTGAATAGCTCTTGATTCCATTTCTCTTAGTGCATTTTCTCTTGCTTGGATAAACGCTCCTTCATAAGAACCTGATCTTCCTCCGAAAAAGTTAGTAGCCCTGCAGCAAAGTCCTTTATAAAATCAACTCCGGCTACTACTTCTCTGAAAACTATGCCTTTGTATTCTATTATTTCTTTACTTTAAATTGAAGGGGTGTGGTTGTGATCATGGGGTAACCTCCTCAAATTTTGTATAATATATTTTATCAATCGAATCAACTCCCACAGGTAGATTGAATCTTGCATTCAGCTTATTTTCAAGCCTAACATCAAGATTATAACTTCTAATAAAGCTATTCTCATTTGATGATACTTTGACTAGTATAATATTATCGTAG
>CAZAJU010000072.1:0-10643 GCA_964485455.1 uncultured Tissierella sp. | reverse complement strand
TTAGTCTTAAGTATTATCCAAAGGTTTAACAGAAGAGGAGAGCCAGTTGATGACTTGTTTCAGGTAGGTTGTATTGGGCTTATAAAGGCTATTGATAATTTTGATTTAAGTCAGAACGTAAGATTTTCAACCTATGCTGTGCCGATGATAATTGGAGAAATAAGAAGGTATCTACGAGACAATAATTCTATTCGAGTCTCAAGATCCTTAAGAGACATCGCTTATAAAGCATTACAAGCTAGAGAAGCACTTATAAATAAGCACTCAAAAGAACCTACAATAAATGAAATTGCAGACCTTCTGGGTTTAAATAAAGAAGAAGTAGTATTTGCAATGGAAGCCATTCAAGAACCAATATCCTTATTTGAACCTATATTTCACGATAGTGGAGATGCGATTTTTGTAATGGACCAAGTTAAGGACGAAAAGGAAGAAGATGAACTATGGCTTAGAGATATTACGCTTAATGAAGCTATGAATAAATTAAATAATAGGGAAAAAGAAATATTGAATTTAAGATTCTTTGAAGGAAAAACACAGATGGAAGTTGCAGATGAGATTGGAATTTCTCAGGCTCAGGTTTCTCGACTTGAAAAAAATGCTCTTAAACAAATGCGGAAGTATGTATAAACTATTCATCAAATTAATGTAATATTATAATAGAAAAAAGTATATATCTATTAGTAGAATACATTAATGGGGTGGAATTATGTTAAGAGTTTCTGACTTGAGAGATAAGGAAGTAATAAATTTATATAATGGACAGAGAATGGGCTATATCTCGGATTTTGAAGTTGACTTGGAAAAGGGCTCAGTAATTGGTTTGATCATACCAGGAGAAAGTAGGGTCATGAGCCTTTTTTCCAAGAATAGCGACATTATAATTGGGTGGAATAAAATAGTTAAGATTGGCAACGATACGATTTTAGTAAATTTAAAGGATGAATAATGTTGGCTTAAATTTAATCTTATATTATAATGAGGTTAGAAAGTCGCTAACCTCATTGCGATGGAGTGAAGCAATTACTCGGTAATTGCTGCCGTTATCTAAATGAGGTTAGAAAGTCGCTAACCTCATTGCGATTGTGTGAAGCAATTACTCGGTAATTGCTGCTGTTATCTAAATGAGGTTAGAAAGTCACTAAACAAAATGCAATATAAGATTAATCATAGGAGGGATACTATGAAATGCCCATTCTGTGAGTGCCTGGAGTCAAAGGTTGTAGACTCTAGACCCACCGATGAAGGACAAGCTATAAGAAGGCGTAGGGAATGTATCAGCTGTGGTAAGCGATTTACAACCTATGAAAAAATTGAAGAAATACCGATTATAATTGTTAAAAGAGATGGTAATAGACAGGCCTATGATAGAAATAAGCTTTTAAATGGAATAATAAAGTCCTGTGAAAAAAGGCCTGTACCAATGAGTACGATTGAATCCATCGTAGATGAAATTGAAAAGAGTATTTCTAATTCGATGGAAAAGGAGATTACCTCTGTAGAAATTGGAGAAATGGTAATGAATAAACTCAAGAATATAGACGAGGTTGCATATGTTAGATTTGCCTCAGTATATAGACAGTTTAAGGATGTAAATTCCTTTATGGATGAATTGAAAAAAATTCTAGATGAAGGTCATAACAATCAGAATAAGTAATTAAGAATGAAATATACTCTTTTTAAATTTGGCATATAGAAGGTGATAAGATGGACTTGTTTACGATGTCTATGGAAGAAAAACTAAAGAAAAATGCGCCTTTAGCAGACAGAATGAGGCCTGAATCACTCGAAGAATTTGTTGGGCAACAACATATTCTAGGAGAAGGTAAGTTCTTAAATAGGTCAATTAAAGCAGATAGAATAACATCTATGATATTTTACGGACCTCCTGGTACTGGAAAAACAACCCTTGCAAGAATTATAGCAAATAGGACTAAGATGTCATATGAAAAGCTATCTGCAGTAACTTCAGGTGTCAAGGATATTAGAGAGGTTATGAGTAGAGCTGAAGAAAATTTAAAGCTTTATAATAAAAGAACTATTCTATTCATAGATGAGATTCACAGATTTAATAAAGCGCAACAAGATGCATTACTTCCCTTTGTTGAAAGAGGAATAATCATTTTAATAGGAGCAACTACTGAAAACCCCTATTTTGAAGTTAATAAAGCACTATTATCAAGGGCTATGGTTTTAGTGTTGGAAAGTTTAAGCCGTGATGATTTAAAGGTCCTACTAAATCGGGCTTTAGAGGATCGGGAAAAGGGACTAGGAAATTACAAAGTAGAAATAGACCAAGAAGCGGAGGATTATCTTTTAACTATTGCAGAAGGTGATGGGAGAACACTTCTTAATTCCTTAGAGATTGGAGTATTGTCAACTACACGAAGTGAAGATGGAATAATATATTTAGACCTAGATAAGATAAAGGGTTCAATTCAAGTAAAAACTGCAAAGTATGATAAGGGTGGAGACGAACACTACGATACCATATCTGCCTTTATTAAGAGTATGAGAGGTTCTGATCCAGACGCGGCTATTTATTGGCTAGCAAAGATGATAAATGCAGGAGAAGATCCTAAATTTATTGCTAGGCGAATCATAATAGCAGCATCAGAAGATGTGGGTAACGCAGATCCAAATGCACTTACAGTAGCAGTTTCCGCTTTCAATGCCGTAAATACTATAGGGATGCCTGAGGGTAGAATCCCATTAGCACAAGCGGCAATTTATGTTGCTACAGCACCAAAGAGTAATAGGGCTTACTTAGCCATAAATAAAGCTCTTGAGGATATAAGAACATCTGAAATCGGAAAGGTACCCCTTCATTTAAGAGGGACAGGATATGCAGGTGCTGATAAACTAGGTAACGGCAAAGGCTACAAGTATCCACATGATTATAAAAATGGTTACGTAGCTCAAGAGTATCTTCCTGAGGAATTTAGGGGAAAAGTCTATTATGACCCTTCAGAATATGGATACGAGAAGAGAATAAAGGAAAGATTAATTCATTTAATTGACAAGAAGGACTAAAATTCATATAATGAGGTTATACTTCATTAACGAGACAAGAAACTTAGTGTCTAAAATTTAATATGATTCTATGAGGAGAAGAGTATATATAGAAACTGGTTAAAGGGAGCTGATAATAGTGAGACATCAGCACTAAGCCTATATAGAAGAACAGCTCTGAGTTTCTAAGCTGAAGAAATTTAGGTTTAGACGCATATACGGCGTTAAGGTAAAAGTGGCATTAGCAATTAGGGTGGTACCGCGGAAGATAACCTTTCGTCCTTTTTATCAAGGATGAAAGGTTTATTTTATGACCTAACCCGATTTGCGATGTGTTTACGCAAATCGATGGTAGGTCAGATGCAGTCAAGCCAAATCTATGCGAGTATGCGAGCAAATAGATTTGAGCTGAAGACAGCATTATGACCTAACCCGATTTGCGATGTATTTAAGCAAATCGATGGTAGGTCAGATGCAGTCAAGCCAAATCTATGCGAGTATGCGAGCAAATAGATTTGAGCTGAAGACAGCATTATGACCTAACCCGATTTGCGATACCAAAGATAAAATTATCTAGGAGTGATAGTATGAAAATTAATATTAAAGAGATTTTCAAGGATAGTTCAAAATTTCTTAATCAAGAGATAACCGTGGAAGGCTGGATAAGGACATCAAGGTCTTCTAAGACTTTCGGATTTATTGAGTTAAATGACGGGACATTTTTTAAAAATTTGCAAATAGTATATGATGATTCCCTGGAAAACTTCAAGGAGATTGAAAAGCTACATTTAAGCTCAGCTTTGAAAATACAGGGCATTCTTGTAGAAACTCCAGAAGCAAAGCAGCCCTTTGAATTAAAAGCAAAAGAAGTTGTAATTGAAGGATTGTCAACTCAAGACTACCCACTACAGAAGAAAAGACATACATTAGAATATCTTAGAACAATTGCTCACTTAAGACCTAGAACAAATACTTTAAGTGCAGTATTTAGAGTAAGATCATTGACTGCATATGCAATCCATAAGTTCTTCCAAGAAAGAGGTTTTGTATATGTTCATACTCCAATTATTACTGCAAGTGATGCAGAAGGAGCTGGAGAAATGTTTAGAGTTACAACTCTAGATATGGATAATCCTCCAAAGAACCAAGAAGGAGAAATAGATTATTCCCAAGACTTCTTTGGTAAGAGTACAAACCTTACAGTAAGTGGACAGCTTGAAGGAGAGGTATTTGCTATGGCATTTAAAAACATCTATACCTTCGGTCCTACCTTTAGAGCTGAAAACTCTAATACTGCAAGACATGCTGCTGAGTTCTGGATGATTGAACCAGAAATAGCATTTGCAGATCTTAAGGACAATATGAGACTTGCAGAAGATATGTTAAAATACATTATTAAATACGTTATGGAAAATGCAAGAGAAGAGATGGAATTCTTCAACAGCTTTATTGATAAGGGACTAATAGAGAGACTTGAAAATGTAGCGAATTCAGATTTTGGAGTAGTTACTTATACTGAAGCTGTAGAGATGCTACAAAAGTCAGGTCAAAGTTTCCAATATCCAGTAGAATGGGGTATTGATTTACAGACTGAGCATGAAAGATATTTAACAGAAGTACTATTTAAAAAACCTGTATTTGTAATAAATTATCCTAAGGAAATCAAAGCTTTCTATATGAGAGTCAACGAGGATAATAAAACAGTAGCAGCTATGGACTTGTTGGTTCCAGGTATAGGTGAGATAATCGGTGGAAGTCAAAGAGAAGAACGTCTTGATGTTCTTGAGCAGAAGATTATAGACATTGGTATGGACCCAGAGGATTATTGGTGGTATCTAGAGTTGAGAAAATATGGTGGAACAAAGCATGCCGGTTTCGGTCTTGGATTTGAAAGAGCTATCATGTATATGACTGGAATCTCAAATATAAGAGATGTTATTCCTTTCCCTAGAACAGTGGGAACTGCTGAGTTTTAATTTGAGGAGGACGTTTAATGAAAGAATATATGCCTAATATTATAGAAAAGAAATGGCAGGAAATTTGGGAGGAAAAACAACCCTTTAAGGCTTCTAATGGTAGTGATAAACCAAAGTTCTATGCTTTGGTAGAGTTTCCTTATCCTTCAGGAGAAGGACTACATGTAGGCCATCCTAGACCATATACTGCCCTAGATATCGTATCTAGAAAAAGAAGACTAGAAGGATATAATGTTCTATTTCCAATGGGGTGGGATGCTTTTGGATTGCCTACAGAAAATTTTGCAATAAAGAACAAGATCCACCCTAGAATAGTTACAGAAAGAAATGTTGCAAGATTTAAGAGTCAGCTTCAATCCATAGGTTTTTCCTTCGATTGGTCAAGAGAAATAAACACAACAGATCCAAACTATTATAAATGGACTCAATGGATATTCCTTAAGCTTTATGAAAAGGGACTTGCCTATAAGCAAGAGATGCCTATAAATTGGTGCCCATCTTGTAAAATAGGATTAGCCAATGAAGAGGTAGTAAACGGTAATTGTGAGCGTTGTGGTGGAGAGGTAAATAGAAAAGTAAAGAACCAATGGATGCTAAAAATTACTGAATATGCTGAAAGGCTTATAAATGACCTTGACCTAGTAGATTATATTGACAGGGTAAAGATTCAACAGAAAAACTGGATAGGTAAATCTGTAGGTATGGAGCTTGATTTTAAAATAGCAGGACTAGAGGACAAACTTAGAGTTTTTACCACTAGACCTGATACCCTATTTGGTGCCACTTATATGGTAATAGCTGCTGAACATCCTTTGATAGATAAATATAGCGATAGAATTGAGAATATAGACGAAGTGCTTAAATATAAGGAAGAGGTAGGAAAGAAATCCGACTTTGAAAGAACTGAGCTATCTAAAGAGAAGACAGGAATTCAGCTTAAAGGTCTTATGGCAATCAATCCTGCTACTGGAAAGGAAATTCCTATTTGGGTTTCAGACTACGTTTTAATCACTTATGGTACAGGAGCAATAATGGCTGTACCAGGACATGATCAAAGGGACTGGGACTTCGCAACTAAGTTTAATCTACCAATTATAGAAGTAATAAAGGGTGGAGATGTAAATAAAGAAGCCTATAGCAATACTGACTCTGGAGAAATGGTGAATTCTGGCTTCCTAAATGGAATGGATGTAAAGGAAGCAATTGAAACTATATCAAACAAATTAGAGGAAGATGGACTAGGTAATAAAAGGGTAAACTTTAAATTACGTGACTGGGTATTTTCTAGACAAAGATACTGGGGAGAGCCTATTCCATTAGTATATTGTCAGGATTGCGGCTGGGTACCTGTTCCAGAAGAAGAACTTCCTTTGATGCTTCCAGATGTTGATAACTATGAGCCAACGGATTCAGGGGAATCACCATTAGCAAATATCCATGATTGGGTACACACTACTTGTCCAAAATGTGGTAAAGATGCACATAGGGAAACTGATACTATGCCTCAGTGGGCTGGTTCATCCTGGTATTTCTTAAGATATATTGACCCAGAAAACCATGATGCTCTTGCATCTAAAGAAGCTTTAGATTATTGGATGCCTGTAGACTGGTACAATGGAGGAATGGAGCATACTACTCTTCACCTTCTATATTCACGATTCTGGCATAAGTTCCTTTATGACTATGGCATAGTAGGTGGGCCAGAGCCATATGCAAAGAGAACTTCCCATGGAATGATATTAGGAGACAACAATGAAAAGATGTCAAAATCCAGAGGAAATGTAGTAAATCCTGATGATATAGTAAGGGATTATGGAGCTGATACATTAAGAACATATGAGATGTTCATCGGTGACTTTGAAAAGAGCGTACCTTGGTCAGAAAACGGAGTTAAAGGCTGCAGAAGGTTCTTAGAGAGAGTATGGAGACTTCAAGATATTCTAGTTGAAGGAGAAGGCTATACTAAAGAGCTTGAATCCAATATCCATAAGACCATAAAGAAGGTATCTGAGGATTTTGAAAACCTAAAGTATAATACAGGAATTGCAGCTATGATGGCTTTAATAAATGACTTCTACGCCCATGGTGAAATACGTAAGAAGGATTTTGAAACCCTATTAATTCTTTTAAACCCTGTAGCTCCACATATTACTGAGGAACTTTGGCAAGAAATTGGCTCAGAGGGATATTTATTCAATGCTTCTTGGCCAGTATATGATGAGGCTAAGACTAAGGATGAGGTTATTGAAATGCCAATACAAATCAATGGTAAGGTAAGAGGTAAAGTATTGGTAAATGTAAATGATTCTCAAGATGATGTAAGGAAGAAAGCCCTTCAAGATGAGTCTATTGTTAAATTCATTGGAGATAAGGAGATTTTTAAGGAAATCTTCGTAATGGGTAAGATTTACAATATAGTTGTAAAGTAATTAGAAAAAGAAATAACGAGGTGTGTCTAAATCGCCCACCTCGTTATTTCTTTAAGAATTCCAGATAAGGAGGTAAAAATGAGTAAAATTAAGATTATTACGGATAGTACTTGTTATATCTCAAAGGAATATGTAGATAAGGAAAACATGGGCATAGTCCCTTTGACTTACGTATTTGATGGAGTTTCAAGTAAGGAAGGATTTAAGGGGGACTTCGATGAATTCTTCGAAAAGCTAGGTAGTACTAAACTATTTCCAACTACATCACAGCCGGCAGCAGGAGATTTCGTTGATGCTTTTAATCAAGCTTTAAAGGATAATGATGAAATAATAGCAATTGTTTTATCTTCTAAGATAAGTGGTACATATAATAGCGCTATGTTAGCTAAAAGTATGTTAGAGGATAAAAAAATAACTATTATAGATTCTGAAACCTCAGCTTCAAATCTTAGATTCCTTGTAGAAGACGCAGTAGAAATGGCAAAGGCAGGTAAGAGCTCAGAGGAAATAACGGATTTTATCAATAGAAAGAAGAAAAACACTCATATATACTTAACTACTGGTACATTGGAATATTTAAGTAGAGGTGGAAGATTATCAGGTGTACAAGCTACTCTTGGAAATCTATTAAGCATCAAGCCAATAATTGAACTTAAAGATGGAGAGCTTCAATTGATTGAAAAGGTTAGAGGTACTAATAAAGCTCTCTCTACAATTATAGCTAAAATTCCTGATGATGTACAAAAGATTGGTATATGTCATATTTTAAATCTCGATGAAGCTCATAAGGTAAAAAGCTTAATCGAAGAAAAGTTTCCACATGTAATGGTTACAATAGATGAATTAGGACCTGTAATCGGAGCCCATCTTGGACCTAAAACCTTAGGAGTATGTATGTATTAGTTATAAAATCAACTAAAAAGGAAGTGATAATTTGAACAAGAAATATGAAACTAAACTTTGGGGTGGACGCTTTAGACAAGATGAAGATAAGCTAATGGAAGACTTTCAAAATAATTTTTCCAAAACTCTTTTCTTACTTCAATCCGATATTATAGGAAGTAAAGCCCATGTAAAAATGTTGACCAAATGTGAAATCATAAGCAAGGAAGAAGGCTCCATACTATTAAAGGGCTTAGAATCTATTGAAGAAGACCTTCTAGCAGAAGAGCTAGAAATTAATGGGGATTATGAAGATGTTCATACTTATGTGGAATTAGAGCTACTAAATCGTGTTGGAGAAGTGGCAAAGAAGTTACATACTGCACGTAGTAGAAATGATCAGGTTAATTTAGATGCGAAACTTTATGTAAGGGAACAGCTGGGAGTGGTGATAGAATCCCTGGCAAGACTAATCGCATCCTTAAAGAAAACAGCAGATGAAAATCCATGGATAATGCCTGGATATACTCATCTTCAAAGAGCTCAGGTAGTAACCTTTAAATATCATCTAATGGCTTATTATTCTATGTTTGGAAGAGACTATAGACGTCTTAAGGATGCACAAAATTCCTTGACTGAATCTCCATTAGGATGTGGAGCATTGGCAGGAACAACCCATGAAATAGATAGACAATACACTGCAGAGCTTCTCGGCTTCCAAACCGTATATTCAAACTTCATGGATGGAGTATCTGACAGGGATTTTATACTGGAGGCTATGGGGGTCTTTAGTATACTTATGATGCATCTTTCTAGATTATCTGAGGAGCTATGCCTATGGACTAGTGCTGAATTTGGTTTTGTAACCCTTGATGATAGATATACTACAGGCTCATCAATTATGCCACAGAAGAAAAATCCTGATGCAGCAGAGTTAGTAAGAGGTAAAACAGGTAGAGTCTATGGAAATCTTATGGGACTTTTAACCGTAATGAAAGGCCTTCCATTAGCATATAACAAGGACATGCAAGAGGATAAGGAATATTTCCAAGATAGCCTTACAACTACAATAATGTGTATAGACATAATGGAAAGAATGATCTCAACTCTAAAAGCAAGATCAGAAAACATGAAGAAAGCAGTGAAAAATGGATTCTTAAATGCCACAGAAGTAGCAGATTACCTAGTAAAAAAAGGTGTAGCCTTCAGAGAAGCCCATTCGATAGTAGGCCAAATTGTAATCTTTGCAGAAGACCATAATAAGGCCATAGAGGACTTAACTTTAGAAGAGCTAGGAAAGTTCTCACCAGTTTTTGATGAAGAAATCTATTCCTATATTGACTATGAAAATATATTGAATAAGGGAATAAAGAAGGAAATGCTTTAAAAGTAACAAAAGACAAAAATAACCTACAGAAAAAAGGAGCAAGAAATGAAAAAGATAATAATATTAGCATTAGTACTAGCAATGACTTTAGCTGTATTTACAGGATGTAGTTCACAAAAGCCAGCAGAACAACCAAAAGAAACACCAGCTGAAACACCAGCAGAGCCATCCAACGAAGGCGAATCAAAGCTGCTAGAAGGAAGAAATTTAAAAGTCGCTATGAGTGCAAACTATAAGTATTTCGAGACTGTAACCATAGATGCTAAGGGCAATGAAGTATATGAAGGATTGGATATAGATATATTGGATAAGATGTCAGAGGATTTAGGATTTACTTACGAGATAATCAATATGCCATTTGCCAGTCTTATTGGGTCACTTCAATCAAATCAAGCTGACTTCGTTATTTCAGGAATGAGCTACACGGAAGAACGTGCACAAAGTGTTGACTTCTCAAACAAGTATGCAACTGCTAAAGTAGGAGTAATAATTCCTGAGGGTTCAAATATTAGTTCAATAAAGGACTTAAATGGTAAGAAGGTAGCTTGTAGTGCGGGAACAAATTATGAGCAAATAATTAAATCCATCGAAGGTGCAGAGCTTGTTACTTTTGATGGTCAAGCAGCAGTAACACAAGAACTAATAATGGGCCGTGTGGATGCAGCTATAACTGGTGGAACAGCAAGTAAGAAGGTTACAGAAGAAAATGAAGGACTATCTTTCTTTTTAATGGACCAAAGTGAAACGGACCTTGCCCTAGACACTTATAATATAGCTTTCCCTAAGGGAAGTGACCTTGTGTCCATATTCAACGATGAAATTGCTAAATTAGAAGAAGATGGAACATTAGATGCCCTAATTACTAAATGGTTAGGAGCAGAATATGTAGATGCAAAGTAATTGCTTGGCAATTAGCTTTGATATTTAAAAGTATTAATTACACAAGCTGTAGGGCCT
>CAZAJU010000071.1:0-10653 GCA_964485455.1 uncultured Tissierella sp. | reverse complement strand
TTGAGCCTAATCCATTCTTAATGTAATAAGCTGGTCCTCCAACTAACTGACCATCTGTATCTCTTTCACGATACTTTTGTGCTAATGTCGCTTCAACAAATATAGTAGACATACCTAGAAATGCTGAAACCCACATCCAAAATACAGCTCCAGGTCCACCAAGGGTAATTGCTGTTGCAACTCCCGCTACGTTTCCTGTACCAATTTGGGCTGCAATTGCTGTTGCAACAGCCTGGAACGAGGACATACTACCTTCAGAACTCTTTTCCTTCTTGAATATACCTCCAAATACTCTCTTTGCTGCTGGACCAAAACGGGTTACTTGTGGAAAGCCCAATCTAATAGAAAAATAAAGTCCAATACCTACAAGTCCTATAATCAATACAGAACTCCACAAGATTGAGTTGACACTGCTTACAATGCTTTCTAAAAACGCCATGCATATTCCCCCTTTGTTCTATTTTTGTACATTGAAGTACTTGACACTATTATAACAACGTTTTCCTGGAAAGTCCACCCTATTTTGAAACTATTTGTAACTTTTTACTTTTCTTTAACTATCCTTTATAAATAGTTGTCTATATTTCAATATATATTATTATTATCCTAAATTTATGTTTTTATTCATTGTAATATTTATACAAATTATCATTCGAGTAATTGTATGATTATTAACAAAATTCCGTCAATTTTCGAATGACAAGATCTTTTTCCATCCATCATATCCAATAATAGTTTCTCTAAATATACTATTAGCATTATGCAAATAATCCATTGGGGACTCCATACTCTGACTAAAATGGGTTAGCAAAAGTGTTCCTACATTTCCATCACTGGCCAATTTTGCAGACTCTTTAAATATCATATGCTTATTTTCAAGAGCTTTATTCGCATCCCCATCATCTCCATACGTACCTTCACAGATAAACAAGTCACTATCCCTTATAAATTCTACGATTTTATCATTTGGACGGCTATCGGTAATAAAGCTTAGCTTTATACCTTTCCTTTTATCCCCTAGTACCATCTCAGGCTTATACTCTCTACCTTCAAACTCTATAGATTGGCCTAATTGAAGTGGTTTCCACAGTTCTCTAGGTACTTTATTGTTCAAAGCTTTTTCTAAAATAAATTTAGGATTTCTATTCAAAGCAAAGCTATAACCTAAACAAGGGTCAGAATGATCCAGCTCAATAGTAGATAATTCAATCTCAGAAATTAGATTCTCACCATAATCCTTAACTCTTAAACCTTCTTGGGTATTAACTATTTCCAACTTACTAGCGGGATTTTCTATAACGTATATGTCAAATGGAACATAAGTTATTGGAATAATTATATGCTCAATAATATTTTTTATGAATTGAGGCCCTATTATTGTAATAGGTTCAGTTCTGTTGCTATTGCCTAAAGTAGCTAATAATCCAGGCAACCCATAAATATGATCTCCATGAAAATGAGTGATGCAGATTATATCAAGAGACTTGAACCCTGTATTGAATTTTTTCATGGCAACCTGTGTTCCTTCCCCGCAGTCTATCAGAATTTTTCTTCCCTTATATTCAATTATCAATGATGAAAGAAATCTATGAGGTGTAGGCATACTGCCTCCACTTCCCAATAAGGTTAAATCTAACATAATATCATCCTCTTATATATAAATATTTAATTTTTATATACCCAAATCGTCACTTTACACACTTACTTATCATGTTCATAAATCGAGATAACCATTCTTAATAGGAGCAACTACTTTATTAAAATGTGTGACTTAGAAAATTATGGGTAAAATTTAGATATTACAATTTGAAAGGGGATTTACATGGCATTAACCAGACTAAATGCTAAACTAATAGGAAATATGGCTTTTGCTACAAATATTAATGGGCATACTGTTATCACTGATTCAGATGAAGACGATGGGGGTAATAACCTTGGCCCAAGGCCAAAGGCCCTACTTTTATCCGCTTTAGTAGGATGTATGGGCTATGATATTATGCATACTTATGAAAAAATGAGGCTTAATATCGATGCTCTAAATATAGAGATTGAAGCAGAAACTAGAGAAGATCATCCGAAGATTTATAACTATATCAATCTGATTTTTAAATTCAAAGGAGAAAATCTCTCTATGGATAAGCTAAAAAGAGCAATAGATTTATCCCACGAAAAATATTGTGGTGTTTCTGCTATGCTTGAAAAATCTGTCCCTATAAATATAGAAATCGTCATAGAATAATAAATAAAAGCTTGAAGTTACAATACTATGTAACTTCAAGCTTTTAATAAATTTTAAAATTAAAAATAAATCATCCTATTATTAGTATACCTTATTGAAGTTCTCCTATTAGTGCTTCAACTTTTTCCACTATAACATTACTTTTAATAATATCCTCACATTTATTTATTTCAATATTCATTACTCTATCCTCTTTAATTGTAGGAGTATTTTCTCTTACTATATCATATGCTACCTTACATCCTAGCCCTAGACCTTTATCTCCTCTTAAATCTATTGCCTGGCAAGCTCCAAGGATTTCCATTGCTATAACCTTTCTTACATTCTCCATAATATCTCTTGCTTTTCTTGCAGCGATTGTTCCCATGGATACATGGTCCTCCTGATTAGCTGAGGATGGGATAGAATCAACACTAGCAGGA
Organism: uncultured Tissierella sp.; assembly: GCA_964485455.1. Lineage (GTDB taxonomy): Bacteria > Bacillota > Clostridia > Tissierellales > Tissierellaceae > Tissierella_B. Next base: position 7,992 of record CAZAJU010000071.1, on the reverse strand, counting down.
TGAGCAAGTATCTTGTTCTCTGAAACAAGAGCTGCTGCCGCATACTGTACTATCATAAACCCTGAATTCACTCCTCCATTTGCTGTAAGAAATGCTGGCAGACCGTTACTGAGCGCAGGATTCACCAATCTTTCAAGTCGTCTCTCTGAAAGATTGGCAAGCTCTGATAGACCAATTCCTAGAAAGTCAAATGGAAGTGCCATAGGTTGACCATGGAAGTTACCTCCTGAAATTACCTGCTCTTCATCAACAAAAATCAGTGGGTTGTCTGTAGCTGCGTTCATTTCTATTTCAACTTTTTCTTTAACGAATTTAAAGCAGTCCTTTGATGCCCCATGAACTTGAGGTATACATCTTAATGAGTATGCATCTTGGACCCTAAGCTCACCTTGCTTTGTAGTATTTTTGCTATCTGCAAGGATCTTAAGAAGATTCTCAGCTGTATTTATCTGTCCTTCCTGTCCTCTAACCATGTGAACCTTATAGTCATAAGCATCTGTGATTCCCATTAGAGCTTCTATAGTAAGGGATGATGCAATATCAGCAGTTTTACTTAAGTTGATTGCATCATATACAGTATGTGCACCTATAGATGTCATAACCTGAGTACCATTGATTAATGCCAGTCCTTCCTTTGAGGTAAGTTCTATTATAGGGATTCCGGCCCTATCCATGGCTAACTTACCACTCATTCTTTCACCATTATAAATGGCTTCACCTTCACCCAACATCACTAATACCATATGTGAAAGAGGAGCTAAATCTCCACTTGAGCCTAAAGAACCCTTTTCTGGTACTATTGGATGAACTCCCTTATTAATCATTTCTATTAATGTCTGTAGAGTTGATAGCCTTATTCCTGAATATCCTTTAGCAAGAGCGTTGACTCTTAAAAGCATAATTCCTCTTACGATGTCTTCATCTAAAGGATCTCCAACCCCACAAGAGTGGCTAATAATAAGATTCCTCTGAAGAGCCACAGTCTCATCACCTGTAATAGTTACATCGGAAAACTTTCCAAAGCCAGTGGTAATTCCATAAACCACCTTTCCTTCCGCCACATACCTGTCTACTAGAGATCTTGCCTTATTTACCTTATCTATAGATTCTTTAGTTAGTTCAATAGTTGCGTTCTCTCTTGTTACTTCAATAAACTCTTCCAGCTTAAGACTATTACCATCAATTAAAAGATGCTTCATACCCCATTCCTCCAGTTATCCGGGTTATAAAAGTTCTATTATATATATAGATGATTCAAAGTATAACTTTATAATTCGAAATAAATATATATATAATTTTATCACAGGAAATAGGCATTTGCACTGACTTCAACTACTACTGTATTGCTTTATCACAGTTAAAATTGACTTAAAAACAGGCCTTTATATTAATTCTTATAATTCATTAATAAATATTTTCACAGAATATTTATTCTTCTTTACTTATAGCTTTCTTCGACTAACTTCTTTACTAAATCCTCATTTGCAACATAAGGAATTGTAATGTGGTCAGTATCTTTGAAATTCTTGTTATATGCAATTGCAGTTTCAATAGAGTTACTATTTCTTGCCCAAGCACGTCTTGCCACACCACCCATTACATCCCATGGCATTGCAGTACTTAATATATTGTCAACTCTTTCCGAACCATCAAGAACCATACCAAATCCTCCATTAATTGCTTTTCCTATACCAACTCCTCCACCATTATGAAGAGCCACTAAACTCATTCCTCTTGCAGCATTTCCAGCAAAACATTGAGTAGCCATATCCGCCATCATGCTGCTGCCATCCTTGATATTGGATGTTTCTCTAAATGGTGAATCCGTTCCTGAAACATCATGGTGATCTCTACCTAACATTATTGGTCCTACTTCATGATTTCTTACCATTTCGTTAAATTTCAATGCAATCTTGGTTCTTCCTAAAGCATCCTGATAAAGGATTCTCGCTTGAGTCCCTACTACTAACTGGTTCTTCTCTGCATCTCTAATCCAGTTGTAATTGTCTCTATCCTGATATCTTCTTTCAGGATCTATACAATCCATCGCAGCCTTATCAGTTTTTATAAGATCTTCATGTTTTCCACTTAAACATACCCACCTAAAAGGTCCATAACCATAGTCGAATAGCATAGGTCCCATTATATCTTCCACATATGAAGGAAAGATAAATCCTTGAGTGTCATCAATGCCATTTTTAGAAATTTCCTTTACTCCTGAATCATATACAGCTTTTAGGAAGCTATTACCATAGTCGAAGAAGTAAGTTCCATTATCAGTGAGCCTTTTAATTAACTCAAAATGATGTTTAAGACTATCATCTACTCTCTTTCTAAATCCTAGCTTATCTTCAAAAAGCATCTTAGTTCTTTCATCAAAGGTTAAACCTTGAGGGCAATATCCTCCATCATATACTGCATGACATGATGTCTGATCTGATAATAATTCTATATGAATATCATTTTCCAAGGCGTACTCTAAGAGGTCAATTATATTTCCATAATATGCTAAAGATGAAGGCTTTTTAGCGTCCATATCTTTCTTAGCATGGAAAAAAAGTTCTCCTAAATCTTCATAATAGTAATCAATCCAGCCTTGCTCCAGTCTAGTATTAATTCTTGATAAGTCCACTTCTGCAATAACCCCTACACCACCAGCAATCTTAGCTGCTTTTCCTTGAGCTCCACTCATGCCTCCAAGACCTGAACTTACAAACATATGTCCCTTTAAGTCCTTATCTGCTGGAATACCCAGTTTCATTCTACCTGCATTTAGTATTGTATTAAAGGTACCATGAACTATTCCTTGAGGCCCTATATACATCCATCCACCTGCGGTCATCTGTCCATAATTTGCAACTCCCATAGCTTGAGCCTTGATCCAGTGCTCTTGGTCATCGAAGCATCCAACCATTAAAGCATTTGTAATAATAACTCTAGGGCTTTGCTTAGTTGATTTGAAGAGTCCTAAAGGATGTCCTGATTCCAATACTAATGTTTGTTCATCAGTCAATTCCTCCAAATACTTCATTGTAAGGTTGTACTGCATCCAATTTTGAAAAACTTGTCCAGTTTCTCCATAAGTAACTAGCTCATAAGGGTATAGGGCTACATCAAAGGATAAGTTATTATCTATCATTACTTGAAAAGCCTTACCTTCTATACATTTCCCCTTATATTCATCAATTGGTTTTCCATAAATAAGTTTATTTGGTCTAAATCTATATCCATAGATTCTTCCCCTAGTTAGTAACTCATGAAGAAATTCGGGTGCAATTTTCTCATGCATCTCTTCTGGAATATATCTTAAAGCATTTTTAAGCGCTATTTCAGTTTCATACTTAGATAGGGTAAATTCTCTCTTTGGTGCACGTCTTATAAGTTTATTAAACTCAGGATACTCTGGAAGATAATTATCTAGCTTTATAACCATAGCCTCTTCTATTTTTTTATTATTCCACATAATATCTCTCCTCCTACTTTTTTGAATAAACTAACTTTCCATTCTTTATCACCATATCTGTGTGATTGATTCCAAAGTGATAAATCATATAGTCAAGATTAGGTGCATCAAAGATTGCTATGTCAGCCTTCTTTCCAACCTCTATTGAACCTACCTCTTCTTCAATTCCTATGGCTGCTGCTGCATTCATGGTGACACCTACAAGGACTTCACTAGGCTGCATCTTAAGTGTCAAAGATGCTAGGGTCATCATGAGCTGTAAATTTTCACTTGGGCAACTACCAGGATTATAATCCGTTGAAATAGCAACAGGCACATTTTCATCTATCATCTTTCTTGCTCTAGCAGCTGTTCCCTTTTGAAGGTTAAAACTAGTTCCTGGAAGAAGAACTGCTATGGTACCACTTTTGGCCATGTCCAGGATGCCTTGATCACTGGCACCTATAAGATGTTCCGCTGATATACATCCAACTTCAGCAGCAAGCTCTGCACCACCAAGACTAACTATTTCATCAGCATGTATCTTTGGAATAAGTCCATTTTCCTTTGCAGCATTGAGTATCCTTCTAGACTGATCTACTGAAAAAACTCCTTCTTCACAAAATACATCACAGAACTTTGCGATTTTCTTCTTTGCTATTTCAGGAATCATCTCCTTTATAAACTTATCTACAAAGAGTTCAGGACTTTCCTTATATTCTGTAGGAACAGCATGAGCTCCCATAAATGTAGTGACTATATCAAGGGGATGATTTTCATTTAATTTATTTGCAACTTCAATCTGCTTTAGTTCTGTTTCAAAACTTCCTATTCCATAACCAGATTTAGCTTCAACCGTAGTAACTCCATAGCTCATCATTATATTTAAGCTTTTTTCTGCTTTTTTATATAATTCATCAAAAGTTGAATTTTGTGTAGCCCTTGCTGTAGAGTGTATTCCTCCACCTGTTGCTAATATTTCTAAATACCCCTTTCCAGATAGTTTCATAGATAGTTCATGTTCTCGGCTTCCACCGTGTACTAGATGGGTATGTGGATCTATAAGTCCTGGAGTAACAATTTTTCCATTTGCATTTATAATTACTGTGTTTTCATCTGTTTCGATTTCTTCTGGTAAGGACCCTGGGCCAACATAAATTATCCTGTCATCTTTTATAGCTACTACTCCATTTTCAATCAATGCAGTCTCACTTTGTTTTGAGCCCTTTCTTAATCCTTTGTCGCCTTTTATGGTATATAGATTTTTTATATTTTCTATAACTAAAGTGGCCTTCATAAGATCACCCTTTCTATTCAACCATTCTTCTTTCTAAAATCTGACCTTTATCAAAATTTTCAAGTCTTAAATAATAATCAGCTACATCAATTAATGCATCCATAGAAAGCAGACCAATTATTTCACTGCCTATTATATTTACTCCATATCTCATGGCTTCCCTTTCTACTGTATCAAATACTCTAAAAAGAGGTGTCTTGGTATAATCTATCATGTTGATTGAAACCTGTACTATATCCCTTTCTTTTATCTCAATACCAAGTGCTTTACAGTAAGTAAATCCACCTGTTTTTGATCTAATTGCCTTTGCAATCTTCTTTGCAATCTCAAGATTATTTGTACCTAGATTTATATTGTAGGCTACAAGAGGCATCCTAGCACCTACAGCTGTAACACCTGATTTTAAGTTAAGTTCCATAGGTCCAAAATCAGGAGCCCATCCTTCTAATTTTAACTTCTCCTTCATACCTTCATATTGTCCGTTTCTAACATCTGCAAGATTTTCTCTATAAGGAGCACTTGCTGATTTTTCATAAAGATATACTGATATGCCAAGTTCCTCCCCAATTCTTGCACCAAGTTGTTTAGAAAGCTGTACACATTCATCCATATCAACTTCAGAAATTGGAATAAGGGGAATTACATCTGTTGCACCCATTCTTGGATGTTCACCATGATGAGTAGTCATGTCAATGATTTGAGATGCCTTCTTGGTTGCTTTAAATGCAGCCTCAATTACTGCCTCTGGACTTCCTATAAAGGTAACAACTGTTCTATTATGGTCCTTATCCATTGAATAATCCAATAGTTTCACATCTTGAGTATTTATTATTTCATTTAGAATTAACTCCAAGTTCTCTTTATTTCTACCTTCACTGAAATTTGGTACACATTGTATTATTCTTCCCATTTTTATCCTCCATTTGAATGTATTAACTAATAACATAAATAGAATATTCATTGATGTTACATAATAATCCTATCATTTCGATCATACCAAAGAGGGATTTGATTTTTGATCTTTACTCAAGAATACGTTTTCATAATATTTAAAATATATATGATACTACTATATTAGCAGGAGAATTCTCCTGCTAATCTTATCTTTTTTGAATTAATCCCTTTTGAAATGCATCCTCTATCATATAACTTACATAGGACCATAATTCATCAGAGGAATGCTTTACAGGGTCAATTCTTTTATATACGTCCGACTTGCAGACCTCATATTCCTTCCACGTACCTCCGCCATTTTTGTAATTATTGAGCATAGGCTGTAATCTATCCATAGAGTTCGCAAATATGGATTCAGGAGTTTTCATAGCTTCGAACTCCTCCCAGAGAGTTCTCAATTCATCTGCCTTTTCATGGTCTAATATTCCGAATATCTTCTCAGCAGCTGCTATTTCCTTCTCCTTTTTATCGATATTACCCTGTTCATCATAACAGAAGGTATCTCCTGCATATATTTCAACTAAATCATGAGCTAATAACATCTTAATTACCTTTAGGAGGTCTACTTCATCATTAGTATATTCGGATAATATCATTGCCATAATTGAAATATGCCAGGAATGTTGAGCGTCGTCTTCGTTTCTATCCTCACCAATTATTTTGGTTTTTCTGAATATGGATTTCATCTTGTCTAGCTCTATTATAAATTCCATATCCTTAAGAAGCTTTTCTCTAAACAAAAGTATCATCTCCCTCTAAGAAACTAGTAAAACTATTATACCATAATAAGAAGCATTGAAATATACAAGTTTCCAAGGGGAACGTTTACATTTAAAAATATTTTATTAAAATTTTTTTTAAATAGATTTTACTTATAGCTTATCATCAACTTGCTGTATTTATAAACTGCCAGCGAGGAACCTTTAAGAATTAAAAAAATATTTCCTAGTCCATAATGTCTTAGCATCTCAGTTTTTTTGTTAGAAATTAAGTTTACATATAAATTGGTCTTTAATAGTTCATAATAATATCTTCTAAGGCTTATCTTTGATGGTCTTATAATTACTTGCCCAAAGCTCCACTTCTCATAGTCCTCAATATCGTAAATCAACCTATCTTTATATCTATTAAACATAGGTAGATTTGGAAATGGAGTTAAAGGACTTATTGAAGAGATTTCTGGCTTTAAACTTTTGATATACTTCCTTAAAGATTTAAAATCCTCTTGATCCCAGTCTGGATGAGCCATAAAAGATGCCCATGCATCTATATCTAAATCCTTTAAAATCTTTGCGGCTATAAGGTTATCTTCTATAGATGATTTCTTTCGGTAGGATTTCATCTCTTCATTGCTAAAGCTTTCATATCCTACTAAAACTGCCTTTAACCCTAAGTTCTTTAAGGTACTTAGCTCTTTTTTATATTTAATTATTCCCTCAACGGATGCATAGATAATATAATTCTTCTTTAATTTTAGCTCCTCTACAAGGGTAGTTAAGGTATCTATTTTTTCCTGATTCCCAAGGAAATCATTGTCGAAAAACATTATAGTTGGCTCTTTAATACTAGATAGATCTTTTCGTATTAAATCTAGGTCAATTAATTTTTCTTGTCTTCCTTCTATCCTCCATCTAAGACAAAAATCACAGCTTTTTTCACAGCCAAGTCCAAATTCCATAATAGCAGCAGGTCTATATCCAAAATAAGAATAATATTCACGGTATTTTCTTGTTGATTCCCTATCAGGTAGCAGATATTCATTTCGTAGGTTTTGGCCTACTAGCTTGTAGTCAAATTTCTTAGATGCTACTCCATCTATAGGATTATCTAAATCTTTCTTTTTAAATAGCCCTTTTATATTTTCTCTGTTTGTATATTTAAAAATATGATCAATATTGATATCCTTAAAGGCTAAAGGGTTTAAGTAACTTTGTGTTCCACCTACTATTGTGACAATTTCTTCGTTATATTCTTTCACTTCCCTAGCCAAATCTAAAACCTTAAAGACATCTATGCAAAGGCTAGTGATTCCAACAGTGTCAGGACTGTACTCCTTAAGTTTAATAGTTAAGCTCTCTTTTTCAATCATCATGTCATATATTTCTACTTCATGGTCCTCTTTGATCACTCCATATATCATTTCAAGGCCTAAAGGTTCTGAAAACATAAAATCACTCAACGTAATAGCCTGTTTAATTCTAGGTGGTCTAACTAATAATATTTTCATATAAGTCTCCTAAATTAATCTTTAAAATTAGTTTACTCTTTAATTCTAATTTAAGCTTCGAGGAAATTGCAA
>CAZAJU010000070.1:0-11046 GCA_964485455.1 uncultured Tissierella sp. | reverse complement strand
ATGCAGACATGTTGATTGTAGGAGGTACATCTCTTGTAGTCTATCCTGCAGCAGGACTTATTAGATACTATAAAGGAAATAAGCTGGTTATAATAAATAAAGATGAGACTAAATTTGATTCAAAAGCCTCACTTATATTCCATGATAGTATCGGAAAGATTCTTAGCAGTGTGGTTTAATGAAAAAGCATACTGGATCCTAAACGAACCTTGCTTATTGTTTAATAGTAAATTATGCAAAAAAACTGGAACTCTCGTTCCAGTTTTTATTTTAGCTTATTTTTCATTTAATACTTCATCAATGATTGTAATCACCTTATCTATCTCTTCCTTCTTAACATTCAAAGGTGGTAGAAGTCTTGCAACATTTGGACCTGCTGTTGCTAGTAAAAGACCTTTCTCATAACATGCTTTTGTAAAATCTTTTGCCTCAAAGTCAAATGCTAGTCCAATAAGAAGTCCAGTACCTCTTAACTCTACTATGCTATTGTGTTTTAGCTTAAGCTCTTCAAGTTTTCCATAGATATATTCACTCATGTCATTTACATTCTTTAAAACTCCATTGTCAACTAGTTCACCTATTACGGCATTTCCCATTGCACATGCAAGAGGATTTCCTCCAAAGGTATTGCCTTGGTCTCCAGGTACGAATACCTTTGAAGCCTTTTCATTTCCGAGAACGGCTCCTATTGGGAATCCACCACCTAGACCCTTAGCCATACATATTACGTCTGGAACTACTCCAAATTTCTTATAGGCATAAAACGTGCCTAGTCTTCCAATTCCTGTTTGAACCTCATCAAATATTAAGAGAGCATCAAATTTATCGCAAAGTTCTCTAGCCTTTTGTAGATATTCTTTAGTAGCGGAAACAACTCCACCTTCACCTTGTATAGGCTCTACAATAAATGCACAAGTATTTTCGTTTATTTTGGATTCCAAGCTATCAATATCATTATATATGGATTCAACTACACCACCAATTAAAGGTAGAAAATCCTTTTGGTATTTTTCTTGACCAGTAACTGAGAGAGCTCCCATTGATCTTCCATGGAATGAATTTTTAGTATAAACAATTTCATATTTGTTTTCATTAATCATTCTTCCATGCTTTCTACCAAGCTTTAGAGCTGTTTCTATAGCCTCTGTACCACTATTACAGAAGAAAAGGCTTTTATGATCGCTAAGACTTGACATTCTCTCAGCAAGCTTAATCTGTGTGTCACTCCAAAAGTAATTTGAGATATGCATAATCTTCTTGCTTTGCTCTGCCAGTGTATTTGACAATACCTGATTTGCATGTCCAAGACAATTTACTGCTACACCTTGTATAAAATCTATATATTCTTTTCCCTGTTCATTATAAAGATATACTCCATTACCTCTTACAAAGATATCATCAAATCTAGAATAAGTATTCATTATATGCTCATTATTCATTTACTCTACCCCCTTGATTATAGTTGAATTGCTATCTTCTCCAAAGACATTTGTAATAAGGCTATGAACCTTTCTTCCATCGATTAATTGAACACTTTTGGTTCCCTTTTCAATAGCATCGATGCAACCCTCCATCTTTGGAATCATCCCGCCACTTATTATCCCATTTTTTATATAGTCCTTCATTTCACTTATGGTTATGGATTTAATTAAGCTATCCTTATTGTTTAAATCCAAGTATACTCCTTCTACATCTGTCAATAATACAAGCTTATCTGCTTGTATAGCTGAACTAATTGCTGATACTACATGGTCAGCATTTATATTATAAATATTGCCTTCATTATCTGTTCCTATAGGAGCTATAACCGGTACATACCCTAAGTTTAAGAGCTCATTTAGAACGGAAGTATTTATTTCAGTAGGCTTTCCTACATATCCAATATCTAATTTTTTATCTCCATCATATGTATAAATCTTTTCAGCCTTAACAAGTCCACAATCTCTTCCACTCAATCCAATGGCTTTTACTCCATTTAGGTATAGGTTCCCTGAAATTTCTTTATTTACTTTTCCACATAAGGTAAACTCAACAACCTCCATAGTAGCTTCATCAGTAACCCTAAGACCATTTATAAATTTAGCCTCTATATTTAGCTTTGAAAGAAAACTTGTTATGCTAGGACCTCCTCCATGTACTATAACAGTCCTTATTCCTTTATTATTAAGGAAGGCAATATCTTCATAAAATGCAGCTTTGCATTCTTCATTGCTCATGATACTACCACCAAACTTTATAACTAGTGTCCTTCCTCTAAAGTTTTCTATGTTGTTTAAAACATCTTCCATACCACTGATAATCTGCTCTAACAATATATTCACCAGCCTTTATATTACTTTCACCTCATTTAGGTATCAGAAGAAATTCCATAGCAATTTCATCACACCACCGAAATGAGGTGAGTGTGTATGAATATTACCTATTTAATCTAATCTCCAACCGCTATCTACAAGAGTTTGAGGTATTCTTCACCTCATTATAGTTTTATTTGACTAATTATGCAATACGTTTGGGAAAAAACATTGCATAATCTTTTTTAGTTTTGTATAATGATTTCATTGAGAAGGAGGAATGCGTTATGATTAAAGCTGGTATTGTCGGAGCTACTGGTTACGGCGGTCAGCAATTAGTATGGTTGTTAAAAAGTAGAGCTGATGTAGAAATCAGTTTTATCTCATCCCATAGCAATGTTGGAACAGAATTTGATGAGATATATGGTAACTATAAGAATTTTTTAAATCTTAGGTCCATAGATATGAATGAAATTCCTAATCATATTAATAATATAGATGTTCTGTTCTTGGCATTGCCTCATGGCAAGGCATTTGAGTTAGTTGAACTAGCTTATAGGAATGGAGTTAAGGTAATAGATATAAGTGCAGACTATAGGCTTAAAGACGAGAACGAGTATGAGAATTGGTATGGTCTTAAACACGGTACTCCTGAACTATTAAAGGAAGCAGTTTATGGTCTTCCTGAGCTATTTAGAGACGATGTTAAAAATGCCAATATTATTGCTAACCCAGGCTGTTATCCAACTGCCAGCATTTTAGCTCTAGCTCCTCTTCTAAAGAATGGTCTTATTGATACAAAATCAATTATAATAGATGCTAAATCAGGTGTATCAGGCGCTGGAAGATCCGCTAATATAAACAACCTTTATGCAGAAATAAATGAATCCTTTAAGGCCTATGGGTTGACTAATCATAGACATACTCCTGAAATTGAACAAGAGATGTCAGAACTATCCGGAGAAAAAATAACTCTAAACTTCTCCCCACATTTAGTTCCAATGACCAGAGGGATACTTGCAACATGCTATGCTAACTTAAAGACTCAAGTAACTCAGGAAGAACTTTATAATCTGTATGAAGAACAATATAAAAGTGAATACTTTGTAAGAGTACTTAAATCTTTACCAGAAACTAGATGGGTAAGAAATTCGAACATCTGTGATATTGGTCTGAGAGTAGATAAGAGAACTAATAGAGTAATAGTGGTTTCAGCAATTGATAACCTAGTAAAAGGCGCTGCCGGACAGGCTGTCCAAAATATGAATCTAATGTTTGGAATAGAGGAAACTAAGGGAATAGATATGATTCCTATGGCTCCTTAGAAATTATGAAAGGGTTGATAATCGAATGATAAAATTAGGGAACAAAACCATTACTGATGTTCCAGGATTTGTGGCTTCAGGAATTTGGGCTGGTCTTAAAAAGAGCGGTAAAAAAGATTTAGGAGTAATTTTTAGTGAATATAAAGCTGTTGCATCTGGTACCTTTACACAAAATAAAGCTGCAGCGCCATTAATCAAGTTAAATAAAGAAAATATAGACAACGAGAATATTCAAGCTGTAATAGTAAATAGTGGAAATGCCAATGCAAGTACAGGAACTATCGGATATAATAATGCTAAAGAAATGGCATCAACTACAGCTAAATGCTTAGGAATAAATGCTGAAGATGTAATCGTAGCATCTACAGGTGTTATAGGAGTTCAACTTCCTATGGACAAAATAGTTCCAGGAATACAAGATGTTTGTGCTGCTGTTTCAAATCAAGGCGGAGAAGATATTGCCAGAGCAATTATGACCACAGATACTTTTCCAAAGATAGCTTCTGCAGAATTTGAGTTGGACGGAAAAAATGTAATAATTAGCGGTATTGCCAAAGGTTCAGGAATGATTCATCCAAATATGGCAACAATGCTTGGTTTTATTGCAACTGATGCTAATATCTCAAAAGAAATGCTAGATAAAGCATTTAAAGAAAGTGTAGAAAAAACTTATAACATGGTATCTGTAGACGGAGATACTAGCACTAATGATATGGCTGTTATAATAGCTAATGGTGCTGCAGGAAATACTAAGATTGAATCAGAAGATGAAAACTATGCTATATTTAAAGAAGCCGTAGATGCTGTAAACACTCAACTAGCAAAGCTTATTGCTAAGGATGGCGAAGGTGCAACAAAGCTTATTGAGGTAAATGTTAGCAATGCAAAGACTCTACTAGATGCAAGAAAATCTGCTAAGGCAGTTGTATCTTCAAGCCTAGTAAAAGCTGCTATCTTTGGAAGCGATGCTAACTGGGGAAGAATAGTTTGTGCATTAGGTTATTCCGAGGCTGATATCGATATTGATAAAATCGAGATCTGGATGAAGAGTCTAGAAGATGAGATTAAAATCGCAGTAAACGGCGTTGGCGTGGATTTTGATGAGGTACTAGCTAAAAAAATCCTAGATACAAATACTATAATCATCGATATAGACCTAAAAGATGGGGATCAAAATGCTACAGCTTGGGGCTGTGATTTAACATATGACTATGTAAAAATTAACGGAGCTTACAGAACATAAAAGAGATGCCACGGAAATGTGGCATCTCTTTATTAATTTCAAAGAATTAGTTTGACCCTTTTATCTATAAAATCATGAATCCGTTCTAGAAACAAGCCTAAAACAAACCAAATCGGTATAAATTTTATATTTATAATGCTATCTAAATCTGTACTATCAGTATAGTTCCAAGGACATACCCCAATAATCTTCATTATTAAGCTCCCTGTATATAATTCTACAATGTAGATTAAGACAGTATAGATTAAGCCTCTAATAAATATGTTTTGATTTCTTATACTGTCATGAATAGGCTCTAAGAATAATGCAAGACCATAAATAAAGAACATCCAAATATATGATTTTCCTTCAAGGGTTAGGTCATTTTTCAACAATGATAAAGTCCCAGTAAAAAATACTTCCAAAGTAACTCCTAAAGCTCCATAGAATATATATCTTAGTAATTTTTCTTTCTTAATCATATATTTATTATAAATTGTTTATTGATAAATATTCCGTTTAAAGACTTCCATATTTATGAAAATAATATAATCTGCTCCACTTCATCCTTAGATAATAGATATTCCTTGACTTCTCCTCTTCTAAAAGGAAGTATAAAAGATATTTTTTTATCTTTATTCTTTTTATCCTTAGACATTAATTCTATAAGTTCTGAATTAGAAATATGCTCTATATTTAAATCCACATCTATACTCTCTAAAAAGCTAAGTATCTCGTCACAGTAAACATTTTCTACTACACCAATTTTTTTTGCCAACAGAGTTTCATAATACATTCCCAATATTACTGCCTCGCCATGAGAATATCTAGAGAATTCAGTGACTCCTTCAAGTGCATGCCCAATTGTATGACCAAAATTCAGGATTTTTCTAATATCCTCTTCCTTTTCATCCAATTCTACAATCTTAGCTTTAATCTCGCAACACCTTTTAACAACATATTGCATCACTTTATTGTCCAAGGATTTGATTCTATCCATTTCTCTTTTAATATACTGAAAAAATTCATAATCATATATTAGTCCATACTTTATAATTTCCCCGATGCCGCTCAATAACTCCTTGTACGGCAATGTGGATAGTAGTTTTATATCAATTATAACTTTCTCAGGTTGATAAAAGGAACCGATTATATTCTTATAGTCACCTAAATTTACCCCAGTCTTACCTCCAACACTACTATCAACTTGAGCCAATAAAGTAGTAGGGATTTGTATAAAATTAATTCCTCGCATGTATATGGAGCTACAAAATCCAGCTAAATCGCCTACAACCCCACCTCCAAAGGCAACTACAGTAGACTTTCTTGTAAGACCTCTCTCAAGCATTTGCTTTAAAAAATCTATAGCGACATCCACTGTTTTACTCTTTTCACCTGGCTCAATAATCAGCTTATAAAAATTCTTCATTCCACTGACTTTATCACCATAATACTTATCTACATTACTATCCATAAGGATGAAATTACTTTCATCCTTACAGGATATAAGATCAGCTATATTATCTAGGAGACTTTCCCCAATTATAATGTCATAGGAGTTATTATCTAATTTAATTCTTATTACTTCCATCTTATGACGCCTCCATCAAATGCCCTGAATTTGAGATTGTATTTATAAAGGCTCTCCAGCCTTAGTGATATACGTGGTTTTATTTTCATCATAATTTGCTTTAACTATTTCAGCTATCTGATTAACCTCGGTCATCAACTCTTGGAATTTCTTTGGCTTTAAGGATTGAGCGCCATCACAAAGTGCATTTTCTGGATCATGATGAACTTCTATGATCAAACCATCTGCACCTACTGCAACAGCAGCTCTTGATAAAGGTTTAATCATTGCCCATCTGCCAGATGCATGACTTGGATCAACTATAATCGGTAAATGGCTCAACTCCTTTATAGCCGGAACCACACTTATATCAAGGGTATTTCTTGTGTAAGTTTCGAAAGTCCTAATTCCTCTTTCACAAAGGATAACCTTATTGTTACCTTCAGACATTACATATTCAGCAGACATTAAAAGCTCTTCAACAGTAGCAGACAATCCTCTTTTTATCATAATTGGCTTGTTTGACTTACCAGCTCTTTTTAGAAGAGAAAAATTTTGCATATTTCTAGCCCCTATCTGTATTATGTCTGCGTATTCTTCAACTAAATCGAAGGTATCTGTGCTCATTACCTCAGTAATAATAGGCATACCTGTCTCCATCTTTGCCTTCTTCATAATCTTTAATCCTTCTTCGCCCATTCCCTGGAAGCTATAAGGAGATGTTCTAGGTTTGAAAGCGCCACCTCTTAAGATATGAGCACCACTTTCCTTTACAGATCTTGCAATGGTCATATATTGAAATTCACTTTCTACCGAGCATGGCCCAGCCATTATAACAGGATTACCCCCGCCTATTTTTATACCATCTACTTCAATGATTGAGTCTTCAGGATGAAAATCACGACTTGCTAATTTGAATGGGTGCAATACCTTTAATACTTTCTCTACATAATTATTTGCTTGTATTTGACTTATATCTAATTTTCTTGTATCTCCAACCAAACCAAGAAGATAGTAACTATCACCCTTTGATCTATGAACAGTAACTCCAAGACTATTAAATTTTGCTTCTAACCTATCGATTTCTGTATCTGGCGCATTTGGTTTCATTACAACTAACATTTTACTACCTCCTATTTTAGAATTTTAAATAAACAAATTTAATTTGCTTTTGATATTATGCAAATACAACAAAAAAGAGACTTCTAACGAAGAGTCTCTTAAGTATGATTGCTATATAAATCAACTTTTATATGGACCTATTATATAATGCTAAAGCTAAAAATCCTTCTTCGAAAGGGTAAAAACATATCTATTATATTTTTATAAGCAAAATAACCAGCGCTATAAAAATAGCCCCAGTAAAAGTTAAAATAATAAATATTAAATTTTTGACCATTTAATTTAAGATTTAGCATAAAATCAACCCTCAAAATTTGTATTATTAGAATTATACAGCTATGATTTATCAATGTCAATATGTTTAAAAAATTTTTTATTCTTATTAGTTTCTCTATTATTTAGGCATTGTTGAAATCTCACATTTCTTTACAAGATTTGAGACATTTACCTCCTTAATAACATTGATTGGTTTTCCTTCTAAATATGCATTTAAATTATCCACAGCTATATTCATTAGTCTTTCTCTTGATTCTTTAGTTGCCCATGCAATATGAGGAGTAATTATACAATTTTTAGCCTTTAATAGTGCATTATCTTCTCTTATAGGCTCTATTGATACAACATCAATGGCTGCCCCTGCAATCCTTCCATTATTTAGAGCATTAGCTAGGTCCTCCTCTACTACTAGCATTCCTCTAGCCGTATTTATTATTAGTGCATTATTTTTCATCTTTGCTATATTGTCTTTATTTATAATCCCCTTAGTGGAATCCGTTAATGGACAGTGCAAACTAATCACATCAGAATTCGAAAAAAGTTCATCTAGTTCAACAAACTTTAAATTTGGACTTTCAAAAGATGCAGTTTTACCTTTGCCAGTGGCCAATACCTTAAGTCCAAAGGCTTGTGCTATTTTACTAACAGCTTGCCCTATGCGTCCATATCCTATGATTCCAATAGTTTTGCCTGATAGCTCTATTAATGGATATTTCCAGAAACAGAAATCGGATTTACTAGTCCATTCCCCATTGAATACAGCCTCACTATGAGCACCTACGTAGTTCGATAATTCTAAAAGCAAGGCAAAGGTCATTTGAGCCACTGCATCCGTTCCATAGCTTGGAATATTAGTTACTACTATACCTTTCTCTTTTGCGGCATCTACATCAACTACATTATATCCGGTTGCTAAAACTCCAATGTACTTTAAATTAGTCAAACTATCCATTATCTCTTTAGATATAGGTGTCTTGTTTGTAAAGACTATATCTGCATCCTTACATCTCTCTATGATTAAATCTTTATCATTCAAATCATAGGTTGTTCTATCATAAACTGTTAATTCTCCATATGATTTTATTCCATCCCAAGATAAATCTCCAGGATTTAATGTATATCCATCCAAAACCACTATCTTCATAACTTACTCCTTACTAAATTATTTTATATCTTTTATTTAATATACCATAAGAAAAGCTTTTAAAAAAGCATTAGATGTGGCTTTTCTTATGACTCATTTACGGAAAGTCCCTAGAATCAAAGACTAAAATAGTAGGACTTCTCTATTCAATAAAATATATTCTTTCAATCACTATCATAAGGAGATTATAGAGCGAATATTCTTATTAATGAGAGAAATGAAAGTATTTTCTTATTTCAATTTCATTCTAAACTTCCTCAAAAGACAATAAATGAGAATTTAATATAATATTTTCTTAAAAAGTGGGATTTTTATTGGTTTTTGTAGTATTATTAAATCATCAAATTAATAACTAATAATTTATGGAGGTGTTTCCATGACAGGAATCGTAGATTTAAATTCAGATTTAGGGGAGAGCTTCGGTGCTTATACAATGGGTATGGATAGTGAAGTTATGAAATATGTGACTTCATCTAACATTGCTTGTGGTTGGCATGCAGGAGACCCTCTAATTATGAATGAAACAGTAGCGGAAGCAGTGAAAAATGGAGTAGCAGTTGGTGCACATCCTGGTTATCCTGACTTGATGGCATTTGGTAGAAGAAATATTGACATCACACCAGCTGAAGCAAAAGCTTATATGCTCTATCAAGTAGGTGCATTAAGCACATTTGCAAAAGCAAATAAAGTGAAACTACAACATATTAAGCTTCACGGTGCATTTTACAACACAGCCTGCGTTAAACCTGAGTTAGCAGATGCTATTGTAGATGCCATTGTAGAGACCTTTGGAGATGATATTATTCTATTGGCGTTAAGCGGCAGCTACATATTAAAACGTGGTAAAGAAAAGGGGCTAAGAGTGGCTCATGAGGTATTTGCAGACAGAGCTTATAATGTGGATGGTACATTAGTTAGTAGAAAATTACCTGGATCAATGATCCATGATAAAGATCTAGCAATTCAAAGAATCAAAAGAATGGTTAAGGAAGGAAAGGTTACAGCAATAGACGGTACAGATATAGATATAAAAGCTGATTCAATATGCGTACACGGGGACAATCCAGATGCAGTAGCTTTTGTAAAAACTATTAAAGAAAATCTAGAAGCAGATGGCGTTGAAGTAAAAAATCTAGGATGCTTTATTTAGAAAGGAGAATTTAGAATGAGTGATCAATCATCTAGCAAAAAATCCGTTTTATTAGGTGCAGCTTTCCTTATGGCAACATCAGCAATAGGACCGGGATTCTTAACCCAAACAGCTGTATTTACAGGTCAACTAGGTTCAACCTTTGGTTTTGTTATATTAGTATCGTTAATTCTAGCTTCTATTGCCCAAATCAATGTTTGGAGAGTTATCGGAGTATCTGGACTACGAGGTCAAGAAGTTGCAAACAAGGTATTTCCTGGCTTAGGTTATTTTGTGGCTGCATTAGTAGCTGCAGGCGGTCTAGCATTTAATATTGGTAACGTAGGCGGAGCTGCTCAAGGCTTGCAAATCATTACAGGAATAGACCTTAAAATAGCAGCCCTAATTTCATGTGGTTTAGCTGTTTTTATCTTTTTATCAAAAGAAGCAGGAAAAACCATGGATAAATTAACTAAGGTATTAGGAGCTTCGATGATATTACTTAGTATCTATGTAGCCATATCATCACAGCCTCCAGTAGGAGAAGCCGTTTATAGAACCTTTTTACCTGAAAGCATTCCTCTATTACCTATAATTACACTAGTAGGTGGAACTGTAGGTGGATATATTACTTTCTCAGGTGGTCATAGACTTCTAGATGCAGGAATAAAAGGTCAGGAAAATATAAAAGAAATAACTACCTCAGCTGTTCAAGGATTAATAATTGCTGCTATAATGAGAGTTTTAATCTTTCTTGCGGTATTAGGAGTTACATCTTCAGGATTTACATTGGATCCTGCAAGTCCTCCAGCTTCAGCATTTGGTGAAGCAGCAGGTACTCTAGGATATAAATTCTTTGGAGTGGTTATGTTTGCTGCTGCAGCTACATCTATTGTAGGTGCTGCTTACACATCAGTATCATTTATTAAAACCTTTTCTCCTAAAATCAGTGACAATGTAAATAAAT
>CAZAJU010000069.1:0-11131 GCA_964485455.1 uncultured Tissierella sp. | reverse complement strand
GTTGAAAGATTAGGGCGTGAGATATCGTGATTGTAAAAAGAGGAGATATTTTCTACGCTGATTTAAGTCCAGTTATAGGATCCGAACAGGGTGGAGTAAGACCAGTATTGGTAGTTCAAAACGATGTAGGTAATAAATATAGCCCTACAATAATTATCGCAGCAATAACTTCTCAAATTAATAAAGCTAGGCTGCCTACCCATATTGAGATAAATGCTCCTGATTTTGGACTACCTAAGGATTCAGTAGTATTATTAGAACAGATACGAACAATAGATAAAAAACGGCTTAGAGAAAAAATTGGCAGATTTGATGAGGATATGATGAGAAGTGTAGATGAAGCTCTCAGAATAAGTATAGGTTTAAAGTAATATCCTCTATAAAATCAATACATATTTATTAAAAATAAGCATTTAAATAGGGATTCTGACATGATTAATTTCTGATATCTCTAGGATGCTTATTTTTTTGGGTACTAGGAGTTAAAAAAATCCTATATAAATCCTTCTTTAGAAGTTTTATTTGTAGTATAATAGCTTTTAGTAGTAATATGGGAAATTTACTTCAAGGAGGCTATTATGAATATTAAGAAATCACTTATAGCAGTAGGAGCTGCAGTGGTATTATTGGGTTCAACTGCAGTATTTTCTGAACCTGGATCAGAATCAGATCCATTAGTAACCTTAAGCTATGTGGATAATACAATTTCAAATCTTAAATCATATATTGATGAAAAAGTTGGAAATGCGGCTAGCTCATCCTATGAGTTGAAAATTGTTGAGCTAAAAAAAGGACAGTTTTTAATAGCTAAGGCTGGTACTGAAATAATATTAAGAGGTGGTAAAGCAACTGCCATAGTAAGTAATCTTGGCGGACTTCAGGATGTTACAGAAGGTGTAGATTTAAGTCAAGGAGCTTCAATACCAGCGTATCATTTGCTCCTAGTCCCAAGAGATGATGGTAGAGGAGTTTATTGTACTACAGATGCAATATTTATGGTAAGAGGCGGCTACGATATTAGATAATGATAGATTGAATCTATGTGAGAGGAGGGGAACTGTGAAAGTACTTCATATAATAAGCGGTGGAGATACCGGGGGTGCAAAGACACACATCATAACTTTATTAAAAGGCTTAAATGGATTAGTGGATGCTCGAGTTGTTTGTTTTATAGAGGATACCTTCTATGAAGATGCTAAAAAAGAAGGTATCAATATAGATGTGTATAAGCAAAAATCTAGGTCTGATATGAGTGTTGTAAATAGGATAGCTGATGATGTAAATAGTCAAGGCTATGATATAGTCCATTGTCATGGAGCTAGAGCAAACTTTGTGGCTATGTTCTTAAAAGGAAAGATAAATAAGCCAATGATTACAACTATACATAGCGATTATAAGTTAGATTTTAAAGATAACTTCTATAAAAGGTTAGTTTATACAAGTCTAAATACCATTGCCCTTAAAATTTTCAACTATTATATAGCTATATCCGATTCCTTTAAGGACATGCTGGTCAATAGGGGATTTAAGAAGGACTCCATATTTGTAGCATATAATGGTATAGATTTTGAAGATATTCCGGCGGTAAAAGACAAAGATGATTTTTTATCTAGCTATAGGATAGATTATAAGGGGCGTAAAATAGTAGGTATAGTAGCTAGGCTTGATGCTGTAAAGGATCATGAAACCTTCATAAAGGCTGCAAATAGAGTAATTAAGTCCCATAAGGATATAATATTTTTAATAGCCGGAGATGGAAATGATGAAAACAGGCTAAAGACTATGGTTGCTGAATTTGGCTTAAATGATAATGTGTTTTTTTTAGGATATGTTAAGGATAATGATGCATTCTTCAATGCTATAGATATAAATGTACTTACATCTATAAGTGAAAGCTTTCCTTATGTGATTTTAGAAGGTGCAAGAATGAAAAAGACAATAATTAGTACAGATGTAGGTGGAATAAATAACCTAATAAAAGATGGAGAGAATGGATATTTAATCAAAGTTGGGGATTCTGAAGCTCTAGCAGAGAAGATAATTTCTCTTTCAGAGGATAAGAAATTGCTAAATAGTCTGGGAGAAAGGCTATATGATGATGTGTATAACAATTACTCATCTAAGGCCATGGGCCAGCGTCATCTAGAAATATACAAAGAGATTTTAAATAAGTGGAGGTAATTTGATGAAGATAATTAATGAAAAGGGTAAATTGTTTGGAATTATAAACATAATAGATTTATCCGTATTGGTGATATTAGCCCTTATAATAGTAGGAGGGGCATCTAGGTTGAAGTCAAGACCTATAGTAGCAAGCGATACTACACCTGCAACTATTACCTTTGAGGTATCAGATATTAGAATGGCAACAGTGGATGGTATAAAGGAAGGAGACCCAATCTACCATTATGATAAGGGCGGATATATTGGGACTATAGAAGATGTGGAATATAGACCATATCAAGAACCTGTAGAGGTAGATGGTAAATGGGTTAATATGGACGTACCTGGAAAATATATAGCAACCTTTAAAGTAGGTGCAGATGTAAAAAATAATCCTGATGTTATAGTAGCAGGGGATGAGCAAATTCGAATTGGTGTTGAATTTAGAGTGAAGAATAAAAGCATAGCTTTCTTTGCAACGGTAATGGGTGTGGAATTAGAGTAGGCTAGGAGTGGTAGTATGTATAATAGCATCGTAGTAAGATACCTGGTTCGACTCTGGGACTTCTTTTATGGCTTTTATGAAGAAAGCTTTTTAAAGAAGGTAGTGGTTTCTATAGCAGGATTTTTAAAGTATCTATTTAAGGGCTCTGTAGTAAAGGATATCTTTACTTCCCCTAAGAGCCTCATAGAGCTTAGTGTCTTTTATAAGCTTTATTCCTGTATTATAGATATAGGAAACAGGATATTAAAGTCAGTTAACAGGATTTTTATAAGGCTGAAATATGGCAGCATATTCTTTAACTTTTTTAGGAGCTTTTATATTATTATTAAAAAAGTAATTGCAACTACTAATATTAAGCAAATATTATTTAATTCTATAGTTTTTAAGTTTATTTGGGACCTATTTTTGGTGGAAGAGGAAGGTGATCAATGGTGGTAGCTATAACAATATTGATAATGGCACAAGCTTTCTTAATGCCTTTTTTACCTGATATGGCTGGACTATTGATGATGTACTCCTTGGTTGCTATTTATTTGGTCAATGATGTTGTTAATGAGCACAAAGATTTGACTAAATCTAGTATGGATATCCCTGTTATATTATTTGTATTTATTATGATTATATCAACTTTTACTTCCATTAATATTTCTGGAAGTCTAAGGGATTTAGCACTTCATCTAGGTGGTTTATCCTTTGTGTTTGCAATGGTAAATAGCATTAAGACTAAGAATGCCTTCAATGCTGTTGTAACTGTATTGGTATTTTCAGCAACAATTGTAGCTTTATATGGATTTTATCAATATGTAGTAGGAGTAGAAATGGATGATGCATGGCTAGATGTGGAAAATAATCCTGATGTAAGGGTAAGGGTATATTCGGTATTCCATAATCCCAATATTCTTGCAGAGTATTTGATTATGATAATACCATTATCTGTAGGTTTATTCTGGCACACTAAAAAGCTATCAAAGAAGATTATATTCTTAGGTACTACACTTATAATGGTACTTGCCTTAGTGATGACATTATCTAGGGGTGGATGGTTAGGATTTGCTTTTTCAGCTCTAGTATTTATACTTTTAATAGAAAAAAGGCTTTTACTATCCGCCATACCTATTGTATTAGGTGGAGTATATTTTCTTCCAGAGTCCATTATGAATAGAATTTTGAGCATAGGGAATTTGGCTGATTCATCTAATGCCTATAGAATAGGTATATGGAGCATTACTTTAGATATTATAAGAGATTATCCTATAGCTGGAGTAGGTTTTGGACATTTGCCATTTAAGCAGATTTTTGAAACTTATATAAGGACAATGCCAACTTATCATGCCCATAACACCTATCTGGAAACGGCAGCAGAGATGGGAATACCTGGACTGATTGCATTTCTATTTTTCTTATTTATATTATATAAATACGGAATCAACAGGTTGGTGAAGTCTGATGATAGATATATTAGAATCCTTTCAGCAGGAGCCCTTTCTGGTTTGGGCGGGGTTCTAGTTCATGGGGGAGTAGAAAATGTTCTATATTTACCAAGAATTATATTTACATTTTGGATAATAGTGGGGCTTATACTTACATTGGAAAGAATAGAAAGTACCAGATATACATCAGATTTTTAAAGGAGAATAATTAATATGGAAAATAAATCCATACTAATGTCCGGTTACTTTGGCTTTGATAATAGTGGTGATGATGCGATTTTAAAGGCCATAGTTAAGGACTTGAGAGAAATTAATAAGGATATTGATATAGTTGTACTTTCTAATAACCCAGCCAAAACAGAGGTAATGTATCCTGTTAAGGGTGTAGACCGTTTCAATCTATTCCAGGTTATAAATGCTATAAGAAACACCTCTATATTAATTAGCGGAGGTGGAAGCCTTCTTCAGGATGTAACCAGCAATAGGTCCTTATGGTATTATCTTGCTGTAATGTCTATAGCTAAATTATATCGAAAACCGGTTATGGTTTATTCTAATGGCATAGGTCCTATAGATAAGGGCATTAATAGAAAATTAACTAAAATGGTTTTAAATTGGGTGGATATAATTACTCTAAGAGATGAAGGATCCAGGAAATATATTGAGACTATTGGTGTTAGAAATAAGAAGACATATGTGACAGCTGATCCGGTATTTACATTAGAGCCTGTAGATGAGGATATAGTTCTCAATATATTAGAAAAAGAGGGGATCCAAAGCTCAGGAAACTTGATAGGAATATCCTTACGAGAGTGGAAGAGGGCTGAAGGCCTTGATGTAAAAATGGCAAAAGTAATAGATGAGATAATTAGAAGATATAAAACAAAAGTTCTTCTAATACCTATGCATTATCCTGAGGATTTGGAGTTTTGTGAAGGAGTTATGAGCTTTTTAGAAGAGGAAGGTGCCTACATACTAAAGGATAAATATTCTGTTGAGGAAATCATGGGAATCATTAGCCAACTAGATATAATAGTAGCGATGCGATTACATTCCCTTATCTATGCTGCAACTCAGTCTATTCCTATGGTAGGACTTGTATATGATCCAAAGATTTCAGGTATACTTGAGAGTATTGGAATGAAGTATATGACCAATGTTGAAGACTTAGATATAGAAAAGCTCTTATCTGATATAGATTATGTATGGAACAATCAAAAGGAGATTAGAAAAGAGTTAGGCGAATTAAAAGAAGAGTTAAAGAATAAAGCTCTTAGAAATATTAAAATGGCTCTAGAAATCTTGAAGTAGGTGAAATAGTGGAGAAGATAAGGATATTTGGAGTTGAAATACAAAATACTACCTTAGAGGATGTAATTCTTAAATTGAGAGAGTATCTTGATGGGGATTCCTTAAAGGTAATTTATACACCCAATACTGAAATAGTAATGGCGGCTAAGGAAGACAAAAACCTAAAGAGCCTAATAAATAGAGGGGATTTGATTATTCCCGACGGAATTGGGTTGATTTATGGCTCTCGATTAAGAAAAAAGCCTCTAAAGGAAAGAGTAACGGGTTTTGATACGTCAATGAAGCTATTAGAAATTGCCAATGAAAATTCGTATAGCATTTATCTCCTTGGAGGTAAGGATGGTATTGCCAAAGGTGCTGCGGATAGAATAAATCAGGACTACCCTAATATAAAAATCGCGGGTTTTCATCATGGATATTTTAAAGGCAGCCATCTAGGACTTAAAGGTGAAGCTGAAGAGGAGAAAATAATAGAGGAAATAAACCAATCTAATCCGGATATTATATTTGTGGGCTTTGGCTTTCCAAAGCAGGAGCTTTGGATAGATGCAAACAAGGACAAAATCAAAGGAAGGATAATTATTGGCAATGGTGGAGTTATGGATATATTGGCTGGTAATGCCAAGAGGGCTCCTGAAATCTTTATAAAATTAGGGTTAGAGTGGTTTTACAGACTTATTCAAGACCCATCAAGAATCAAAAGACAAATGGCACTACCAAAATTTCTCATACATGTTATACTAGATAAGAAATCTGTTGAAGAGTAAGGTAAGAATGAAACAAAGAAATAAAAGGAGGGGTTTTTATGAATAGAGATGATTTGGCTATAAAGACCATAAGAATGTTGTCAGTTGAACAAGTTGAGCAAGCAAAATCCGGTCACCCTGGATTACCGCTTGGAGCAGCACCAATGGCTTATACCCTATGGTCAAAGGTAATGAAGCATAATCCTAAAAATCCAAAATGGACAAATAGAGATAGGTTTATATTATCTGCAGGACATGGTTCAGCTTTACTTTATTCCTTACTACATTTATTTGAATATGGCTTGTCCATGGATGACTTAAAGAACTTTAGACAGTTTGATAGTAAGACTCCAGGGCATCCTGAATATGGCCATACTATTGGCGTAGAAGCTACAACAGGCCCACTAGGTCAAGGAATAGCTAATGGTGTAGGAATGGCTATGGCAGAAGCACACTTGGCTAGTAAATTCAATACAGAGGATATAAATTTAATTGACCATTATACATTCATACTTTCTGGTGATGGCTGTTTAATGGAAGGTGTAAGCAATGAGGCTGTATCTCTTGCAGGAGCTTTAGGATTAAAAAAGTTAATAGTATTGTATGATTCTAACTCAATCACCATTGAAGGTGGAACTGATTTAGCATTCAAAGAAAACGTAAGAGGAAGATTTGAGGCATTAGGCTGGGCTACTTTATATGTTGAAGATGGTAACAATATAGGTGAGATTCAAAAGTCAATTGAGAAGGCTAAAGAATCTGACAAGCCAACACTTATTGAAATAAGAACTGAAATTGGTTATGGTACATTGAAGCAAGGTAAGGCTTCAGCCCATGGGGAACCACTTGGTGCTGAAAACATGGATTATCTTAAGAATAATTTAAGCTGGAACAATGATAAATTCTATGTTTCAGAAGAAGTTAGAGAATATATGAAGGAGCTAGTATTAAAGGGTCAGGAAGAAGAAGCTCTTTGGAATGAAAAATATGCTCAATATAAGGCAAAATATCCAGAGAAAGCAAAGGAATTTGAGAGCTGGATGAATATGGAGCTTCCAATGGAATATTTAAATTCAGAGGAGTTTTGGTCCTTTGAAAAGGATATGGCTACCAGAGAGGCGTCTGGAGTTATTATCAATAGACTAGCAGAAAAGGTTGGGAATCTTTTTGGAGGTTCAGCAGACTTAGCTCCATCAAATAAGACCAATATGAAGAACAAGGAAAGCTTCTCAAAAGAGAATTATGGGGGAGAGAATATTCACTTTGGAGTAAGAGAACATGGTATGGCAGCAGCCTTAAATGGTATGATGCTTCATGGTGGAGTAAGGCCATATGGAGGTACATTCTTTATATTCTCAGATTATATGAAACCTTCAATGAGGTTAGCTTCCCTAATGAATTTGCCTGTGACATATGTTTTAACTCATGATAGTATTGGGGTAGGAGAGGATGGACCTACTCATCAACCGATAGAACAGTTGGCAGTTTATAGAGCGCAACCTAACTTTATTACATTCAGACCAGCAGATGCTGTTGAAACATCAGCTGGCTGGTATGCAGCGCTTACAAGCAAAACTACTCCTGTTGGACTTGTTCTTACAAGACAAACACTTCCAATACTTGAAGGTACAGGTAAAGATGCATTAAAAGGTGGATATATAGTAAGAAAAGAAAAGCACAATTTGGACATAATTCTTATAGCTACGGGATCAGAGCTTCAATTAGCTTATGAGGCTTCAAAGGTTCTAGAGGAAAAAGGTATTGGAGCGAGAGTAGTAAGTATGCCATCTATGGAGCTTTTCGAAGATCAATCTGATGAATACAAGAATGAAGTTTTGCCAAAGAACGTTACGAAAAGGGTGGCTATAGAAGCTGGCTCATCCTTCGGATGGCATAAATATACGGGATTTGAAGGAAAGGTTATTTCAATCGACACATTTGGTGCATCGGCTCCTGCAAATCAGCTATTTAATAAATTTAATTTAACAGTTGAAAATGTAGTCAATACTGCATTGGAATTGTTTTAGTCAAAAGCCCCTTTTCATAAGGGGCTTTTAGCATATATTCACCCTTGTCTGAATAAATATTAATATGATAAGGAGGGATATGTGTGAAAAAATATTTAATCGCTGGACTGGTACTTATTTTAATAATCGGAGCCTTAATTGTACCTAAGATATTAAGAAGCTCAGATGATCAGATATCTTTTAAAGCAGTTGATATGGATGATTTACCTAGGGAGATACAAGAGGCTCTTCCTAAATATATTATGGAAGAAAGAGCTTTGACTGCTAAGTTCAAGGATGAAATTTATGTAATAGTAACTAGGGGAGAGAAAAAGTCTAAAGGATATATGGTTGAGATTGATAGTATCTCAAGGGAGGAATATAAGGATGATAAGTATGATATTGTAGTTCATGCTTTATTTACTGACCCAGATCCAAATGAAATTGTAACTCAAGAATATGACTATCCTACAGTTGTTGTAAAGACGGAATTAAAAGAAATGCCACAGGCAGTTCATTTGGACGTTGAATATGTAGATTAAAAGTATTAACCCCTAGATTCTCCATTCACATGATAAGGACCTAGGGGTTTTAAATGTTATTTATCTTTTATTGTAAGCTATTAAACCTTCTTTGAGTATGTTCATAGCCTTTTTTAAGGATTCTATATTTAAGCAATATGAGATTCTTATTTCATTTTTTCCAAGACCTTCAGTTCCATAGAAATTCTCTGCAGGTGTTAAAAGTACTGTTTCCTTGTCTATATTAAATTCTCTTAATAGCCAAATTACAAAGTCCTCTGCATCTTCAACAGGTAATTTTGCTATTACATAGAATGCTCCAAGGGGTTTCTTGCATATTACACCATCCATTTCCTGAAGAGCATTAAATACAACATCTCTTCTAGCAGAGTACTCCTTTTTAACGTCTTCCATATATTCATCAGATACATTAATAAGGCTAGCAGCAGCAACTTGTTCAATAGTAGCTACGCTTAATCTACTTTGAGCAAGCTTCATTAGATTTGGGAAGAGTTCCTTATTTTTTGTAGCAATACAGCCTATTCTGGCACCGCAGGCACTATATCTTTTAGATATACTATCTATAATAATCAATCTGTCCTCAATTTCTTTTAAATGTGCAAAACTTGTAAATTGTAGTCCGTCATAAGTAAATTCCTTATAAACCTCATCGGATATTATAAATAGATTGTTTTCTATAGCTATATCCTTAACTAACTCAATTTCCTCCCTGGAATATACCTTCCCCGTAGGGTTTCCTGGATTTGATAAAAGGATTGCTTTTGTCTTAGGAGTGATTAGCTTTACTATTTCAGCTTTATCAGGTAAGTTGAAGCCTGTTTCCGCATATGTAGTTATAGATATGACATTAACTCCAGCAATCTGAAAAAAACTGTTATAGTTAGTATAGAAAGGCTCTGGAATAAGTATATCGTCTCCATTATCACAGAGAGCTAGCATAGCAAATAATAGTGCTTCACTTCCGCCATTGGTTACAATAATTTCGTCCTTAGTAAAATTAATATTATGTTTAGCAAAATACTTTTCAAAGGTTTCAAGAAGTTCTGGTCTGCCATGAGAATTTGCATAAGCTAGTACATCTTCATCGAAGTTTGCAATGGCCTCATAGTATTCCTTAGGAGTTTTTATATCTGGTTGTCCAATATTTAATGGATAAACCTTTATTCCTTTGCTTTTTGCTTCTTCAGCAAAGGGTAGTAGTTTTCTTATGGGTGATGCCTGCATATTAGAAATTCGTTGGGATAGTTGCACTTTAATACCTCCTCGTTGTTTTTAACTTTATCTAGTCGTAATAATATCATAAATATTTAGAAAATAAAAGACTATACTACATAAGTAATAAAAGTCACACTAAAAATACTAGTGTGACTTAATTTTAATTATTCAGTTGCGTAATTATCAAAATATCCTTGAATTAAAACTACTGGTGTTCCTTTGTCACCACTACCACTAGTAAGGTCGCACAAACTACCTAATAAGTCAGTTAATCTTCTAGGAGTAGTTCCTAGGGATTCTACTTCAGCCATAGTTGAAGCTTCTTTGCTGTAGATTTTCTTTTTCATAGCTTGAACTGCTTCTTCACCTTTAAGACCTTGAAGCTCTGTATCAGCTAGGTATTTTAATTTCAATTCATTTGGAAGTCCGGAAAGTCCGTCTGTATGTCCTGGAGATACTACTGGATCAGCTAGTTCCCAAATCTTTCCTACTGGGTCTTTGAATGCTCCATCACCGTAAACCATGACTTCAAGCATAACCCCTGTCTTTTCAAAAAGAATTCTTTGAATTTCATCTACATAGTATCTGCTGTCTCTAGGGAATAGCTTTACTTCGTTTTCTGAAGCAAGGTTTGAACCAAGAAGACCATATTCAGGGTTAAATCCACTACCATCTACGGATTCTGTTAGTATTTCATCAAGACCATATACTATATTAGCACCATTAGCCTTTAGAATTCTCTTAGTTCTAAATCTGTCATGAATATTAGCTACTAGTACATCTTTGGTGTATTGTAGAATTACTTTTGGATCATTTGCTAAATATATACTAACATTTTCACCAATTAAATCCCTGTACATTTGTACATAGTCTACACCTGTAAATGGATGTTTTACATCTTGACCAAATAACCTTCTGTAATCCTCTTCGGTCAAAACATCTGTATGAGGATTTATGTTGAGTTCATCCATTTTATCTATATCCATTAGATGATTTCCAACTTCATCTGAAGGATAGCTTAATAATAGATGGATTTTTCTGTTGCTCTTTGCAATGCCCTTTAAGAGAACTGAAAATCTATTTCTGCTTAGGATTGGGAATATAACTCCCAATTCATTAGGGAATTTGGATGCTATATCTTTACCTATTGCATCAGCGGAAGCATAATTTCCCTGAGCTCTTGCGACTAATGACTCAGTAACACCGATGACAT
>CAZAJU010000068.1:0-11723 GCA_964485455.1 uncultured Tissierella sp. | reverse complement strand
CACCAGCTTTTTCTTCTCCACCAATTTGTCCAAAGAACTGATTAACATAAAATAATATTTTGTACATTGTCATTCCTCCTCCCTCTTATATTAATATTCTCTAGCTGTACAGTAGTGGTAGCCTATTTCAGATGTAGCTCCTATAACTGCATTAAGTTCACATTTTAGGGAACCATCTGCTTCAAGACAACCT
The DNA here is from genome assembly GCA_964485455.1 of uncultured Tissierella sp. Classification (GTDB taxonomy): domain Bacteria; phylum Bacillota; class Clostridia; order Tissierellales; family Tissierellaceae; genus Tissierella_B. The sequence continues at coordinate 11,530 of CAZAJU010000068.1, read as the reverse complement.
TCCCATCCTCCTGCAAGAGTAGCGATAGCTTTATCATTTCCTATTACCTTATCTGCTGGTGGTAGAGTAACAACATGACTTACGTTTCCGCCTGATACTACTGCTACAGCTTCTGGAGTTGTATCTGCAAGTGGTTGACTCGCTCCATCCCATCCTGAACACTCGTCAGTAATCAATACTGTTTTGATTCCAGCTGTTTCTAAACGTTTACAGATCATTAGCAAGTCTGAGTCAGGGTTTCCGTATCCTTCTTCTGAAACTATAACACCATTTGCTCCTAGGCTCTTACAAAGCTTTGCTGTATAATCACAAGTTCTGAATTTTCCTTGAAGTGTAGTTAATTCTGGTGTTAGAATAACTCCCATAAAGTTTATAGTTTTTCCGTGCTCTGCATATAAATCTAAAATTGCTGAGTTGTTTTGATGCTGATATGTCGTTATCTTATCACAAGCTGCTACACAGTTACCGCTTATTACTGCTCCGTCTAACTCCTCATTTGGATGAAGAAGAGTTGGAAGGATTAGTTGGCTATTAACACCATATATATATCCATCATGAAGAAGTCCCTGAGAAATAAGCATTTCTACGTATAATACCTTTGGAAGATCAGGATATTTTTTAGTCTCTTCATCTATATTTCCAATTTCATAAGTAAGAGTTTCATCAATCTTAGCATCTCTTCCTGCTTCACCTACATACTCAGCCGCTTTAAGTCCTGCCATACGTACTGTAGCTTCATGCATATGTGGTTGAAGACCTTCAACAGGTTCAATATCAACAACTAGATTAAATGTCTTTGAGAATGGAGTCCACTTTGCACCTTCGCCCCACATGTCTACAACGCCTTCTTGGAATCCTACTATATCACCAACTGTAACTATAGCAGCACCATAAAGAATGTTAACGATTCCTTCACCAAGTTGAGTAGTAGTTTGAGTTACTCCGGAAAAACCTTTTCCTCCTTTTATCTTTACTCTAGGCTCAATAACGTCTTTTACAGGAATGATTCTAGTTTTTTCTCCAGGTCTAGCTATGTCTAATTTTACATCTTTAACCTTTGGATCTTCCTTTAATAGGTTAATCATTTCTTCCTTATTGACTGTTAAAACCCCATCATTTACAGCTGTTACATCACCAAACTGAATGTCCTTAATAAATATTCTGTTCTGTTCTAGCTTCAAGGAAAGTCACCTCCATAAATTTTTCATGCAATAATTTATTTTATTTAATTACATCCTTGCTTTAATACATACCATCTTAGTTGTAAAACCTTTTCATTTCTTCTATAGATGAATCTAAAAGCTTAGAGTCAATCATCGCATAATCTTCGCCATTGTCTTCATCTGGCAAACGGTTTTCCATTTGCTTTCTATAGCTTATTATACTGCTTTCCATTACGGAAACGTATTCATCAACTATACCTGTAGAGCTATTGCTTACAATAATGGAGCGATATGGTGAAAAGAACATTCTTATACTAGCTCCAAGAGGATGGTTAATCAATTCATGACCTGAATAAACCAAGTCCCTGGTTTTAATAAGCACGTCTTCGAATCCCCCATCAACGAAGATAACTTGACTGTATTTTTCTTTTACTAACGGATTGTTAGTTACTATAGAAAAGTCATTTATCTTATCCATTGTCTCACTCCCTTCGTTTCTTGAATCGTTTGTTAACGATTGCATATTGACTTTATTAATCTTTAGATTCACATCCTTTCTATGTTTGATAAGTATTTAACTTGTTTTATGATACCATTATACATGTTTTTTATTTGTATTTCAATAGTATTATTAGAGTTTATTATTAATATTTATTAACATTTGGGAAATAATAGATGGAATTAATAAGAAAAGCTTCTAAAGAAGTGTCAAATGAAGCTTTTCTTGTTACTCACATGCGGAAAGTCCTATAAAATATAGACTTGAAAAATAGTACTTTCCTATTCGTAATAAAGAACCTAGTAACTTAATTGTAATTTAAGTAACTAGGTTCTTAGTAATATCAGAAATTTCCACACAATTTCTATAGTAATTCTTCTTTTATCTTTAAAACAAACTCATCTATATGTTCCCTTGCATATCTTTCAACCATTTCTTTGTCTTTTGCCTTTATTCCTTCTAAGATCTTTTCCAAGGTCCTACTAAATAAATCTATACTATCAAAATAATTCTCTGAATAATGCCAAAGTCTTTCAGTATGAGAATGTAGAGAACTTAGTATATCCTGAAGCCATGTATTCCCACAACTTTCTAGAATTATATCGTGAAATCTTTCATCATCATTAATGGCATTTTGGTAATCATCATATATATCATACTTATGAAATCCTTCTACAATCTTTTCTAACTCTTCAATAGAGCTTTCACTTATCCTATCGACTGCCAATACAGCTGCATATGGATCAAGTACTCTTGTAATTTCAAAGATGTGCTTCATGCTTCTAAATTCAAGAGTTGCCACCTGTATACCAAATCTTGGGACTATGTTTATCAGTTTGTCCCCTTCTAAAAGTTGAAATACCTTTCTTACTGGAGTCCTACTAACGTTAAATTCATCTGCTATTTCTGCTTCGTTGAGAACCTGGCCTGGTGCATATTCTAATTTAACAATTTTATTCTTTAATATTTTATAAATTTGCTCAGTCGAATTTACCATTTAATATCCCCTTTTCTAAACTTTTGCTTGACCTTTGTATATTTGGCCAGTTGTAGAATCTACAGTAACTATGTCTCCATTTTTTAATACTTCTCTTGCATTTTTAACTCCTACTATAGTCGGCTTTTCAAGATTGATACCCACTATAGCACTATGAGAAGTCAAACCTCCCTCCTCAGCAATAATAGCAGAGGCTCTCTCCATATATTTTACCATTTCTTTATCAGTGTATCCTGTGACTATTATGTCACCATTTTCAAAGTTATTCAGTAAATCCTCCTCAGAGTTTACTATACATACTCTACCAGTTCCTACTTTATTCCCTATGCCTTGTCCTATTAAAAGTACTTTGCCTATAGTGTGAGCTTTAATCATATTAGTTGTACCTGAAAGACCTACTGGTATTCCTGCAGTTATAACTACCAAATCCCCTTCATTTACATATCCATTGGATATGGCTGCGCTTACAGAGTTGTTTATCACTTCATCTGTAGACATGCTTTCTCTCGTAAGTACCGGATATACACCCCATTCAAGAGCAAGCTTTCTTCTTACTGCTTCAGACATAGTAGCTGCAATTATTGGTGCCTTTGGTCTAAATTTAGAGATTGCCTTTGATGTATATCCTGAGGATGTAGAAGTAATTATAGCAGCAGCATCAAGATCCTCTGCAGTAGTACAGGTCGACTTTCCTATAGCGTTTGTTGTAGACAATTGGCTCATTTCACTTTTAAGTCTTAAAATTTCATGATAATTCAAGGACTCCTCTGTAGTCAATGCTATTGAATGCATCATCTTCACTGATTCAACAGGGTATTTCCCTGCTGCTGTTTCACCAGAAAGCATAATAGCACTGCTTCCATCTAGAATTGCGTTTGCTACATCAGTTACTTCAGCTCTTGTAGGCCTTGGATTTCTCATCATTGAATCGAGCATTTGTGTTGCAGTTATTACAGCCTTTCCCGCTAAGTTGCATTTTCTTATTAGCATCTTTTGGATTAAAGGAATTTCCTCAGTTTTAACCTCTACACCAAGATCTCCTCTAGCTACCATAATTCCATCTGAAATTCTTAGGATTTCATCAATATTATCCACACCTTGTTGGCTCTCAATTTTGGATATTATATCGATATTTTGACCGCCGTTTTCTTCTAGAATCCTTCTTATAGTATTTACATCGTCTGCTGTTCTTACAAAAGAAACAGCTATAAAATCAACTTCATTTTCAATTCCAAACTTTATATCTGATATATCCTTATCTGTAACAGCAGGTAGATTGATTTTTACATTAGGTACATTGACACCTTTATGGTTTTTTAAGGTACCACTATTTATAGCGATACATTTTATATCAGTTCCATCAATAATTTCAATAATTCTTAGCTCTACTAGTCCATCATCTATTAAAATTCTTCCTCCTATTTCTACATCCTGAGGAAGACCTTTATAGGAAATACTTACAATGGTATTATCACCAAGTATATCTCTTGTAGTTAAAGTAAAAATATCATCCTGGGATAAATCTATAGTGCCATCCTTAAAATCACCCAGCCTAATTTCTGGTCCTTTAGTATCAAGCATTATAGCAATAGGAAGATTCATTTGTTCTCTTACCTTTTTAATAGTATCTATTCTCTTTTTATGCTCCTCATGACTTCCATGGGAAAAGTTCAATCTACAAACATTTAAGCCACTATCGAATAACTCTCGTAGTTTTTCCTCTGATTCTGAAGCTGGTCCTATAGTTGCTACAATTTTAGTTTTTTTCATACACATCCTCCTATAAGGATAAAATATCCGCTGTACTATACATACTTACATCAAATGTTTTTTCCATGTTCAATGCTTCATCTATATCTATATCTATTATTTCATTACATTTAATTCCTAGTACTCTATTTGATTTATTTTCAATTAAGAGTTCTACAGCTCTTTTTCCCATTAGGCTAGCATATATTCTATCCATGGTGGCTGGAGTTCCGCCTCTCTGCAAGTACCCCAGTACTGTTACCCTAGTTTCAATCCCTGTATTATCCTCAACAATCTTTGCGATTTCATATGGATTTCCTACACCTTCAGCAAGTATTATAATATTATGTAGTTTTCCTCTATTTCTACCTACCATGGCTTTTTCACAAATCTTGTCTATATCAAAGTTCCTTTCAGGTACGATTATGCTCTCAGCTCCTCCTGCAAGCCCAGAATAAAGAGCTATATCGCCACAATTTCTACCCATTACCTCTATAATGTTGGCTCTACCATGGGATGACGATGTGTCGCGAATTTTACTAATTGCATCAGTCACAGTTTCAACTGCTGTAAAGAAACCAATGGTGTAATCTGTATAGGCAAGGTCGTTGTCTATAGTGCATGGTATCCCAATAGTTGGTATTCCAACCTTGCTAAGTGATCTTGCTCCTTTAAATGAACCATCTCCACCTAGAACCACTAAGCCATCGATATTAAATACATCTAAGACATTCAGAGCTTTCTTAAATCCCTTCTCAGTCATAAAAGCTTCAGATCTTGCAGTCTTAAGTATGGTACCGCCTCTATGGATAATATCCGCTACTGAAGTCAGGGTTAAATCATCTATATAACCTTCTATTAATCCTTCAAAACCTTGTCTAATACCCATCATTCGGATATTATTATATATTCCCATTCTTACTACTGCCCTAAGTGCTGCGTTCATACCTGGAGCATCACCACCACTGGTTAACACACCTATAGTCTTCATCATATCACCCCAGCTTTAATAAATTATCTAATACCATTTTTCATTATAAATTCATGAGCATCCATAGCTTCATCCTCTAATGCCTGCAGTTCATAAATTGTCTCTCCATCCCCTACTGAGAAATCACTTATTTTAACAAGAAACCCTTCATTTTTAAGCATAGATTCTATTTTCTTTGCATAGTTAAGATTCGTTGATACATGAATCGTACTCCACATAATTAACCTCCTGCTGTTAATTGCTCAGTTTGATACTATCCTTACCCAATAATCTTTGTAATTCAACAATTAGTTCCTTATTGTTGGAATTTATCCAAAGAGATTTGTCGGCTACAACAGTTTTTTCATCCTTTTCCATATAAACATAGACCGGAGTCTCTCCTGGATATTTGCCTAAAACCTGCTTAATATAATTAAAAGCACCGGGTTTACAATCTAAAGATAATTTTATATAGAGTTTATCGGTTTTAATCTTATTTAAAGGTGATATTTTTTCTACAATGATTTTAGTATCTTCAACCTCAGATGATGAAATTTTTCCTTCGACAACTACAACAGCATCTTCATTTAGATATTTATTATACCTTTCAAAAGTAGCTGGAAAAACTATGCATTCTACAGCTCCATATAGGTCTTCTAATGATAAAAATGCCATCATATTGTTATTTCTTGTTATTTTGTTTTTCTTTTCTACAATTATTCCGCCTATGGTTATTTGCTGGCCATCCCTAATTCTCTCAGCTTCTTCCAATTGAGTTGCTAAGTCAGTAGTCGTAAAGGTAGATACCCTCTGAAGTTCATTTACATAAGGCTCCAAAGGATGTCCTGAAATGTATATACCAAGTATCTCCTTTTCCATAGCAAGTATGGATTTTTGAGGGAATTCATTGATATTTGGGAGGTTATCTTTGTTATCTATACCCTCTATAGTATCGAAGATAGAGAATTGTCCTTCTAAATTTCTCTTTCTATCGGAGTGGATTCCATCTATTGTCTTTTCAAATATTGATAAAAGCTGAGCCCTATTTGCTCCTAGATTATCCATTGCTCCACATTTAATAAGGCTTTCAACAGCTCTTTTATTCATAACTGATGAATCTATTCGCTCCACTTTTTCTACAAAGTCACTTAAACCTTTAAATTTACCTTTTTCTCTAGCCTTGACTATTACCTCAATAAAATTATCACCTACATTTTTAACGGCACTTAAACCAAATCTTATCTTATTATCCAATACCGTAAATTTTCTATAAGATAAATTTATATCTGGTGGTAAAATCTCTATGCCAAGCCTTTTACACTCTTGTATATACAAGGATACCTGGGTAGTGTTACCCATAACCGAGGATATAAGAGCTGCCATAAATTCACGTGGATAGTAGTACTTTAACCATGCAGTTCTATATGCTACTACAGCATATGCTGCAGAATGAGATTTATTAAATGCATAATTCGCAAAATCTATCATCAAATCAAAGATTTGATTTCCACTTTTTTCATCTACTCCATTTCGGATGCATCCAGGAATCAAAATATTTCCATTTTCATCCGTCTGTCCGTAGATGAAGTTTTTTCTTTCCTGCTCCATAACTTCCATCTTCTTTTTGGACATTGCACGTCTTACAAGGTCTGCTCTTCCTAGGGTGTAGCCTCCAAGATCCCTAACTATTTGCATAACCTGCTCTTGATAAACTATACATCCATAGGTAGTGCCCAAAATAGGCTCAAGTTTTTTATGAATATATTTTATCTTAGATGGATCATGTTTACATTCTACAAAGATTGGGATTTGGTTCATGGGACCAGGTCTAAAAAGTGAGTTTGCCGCAATTAAATCCTCAAAGATATTGGGCTTTAATTCCTTTAAGAAGTTCCTCATACCAGGACTTTCAAACTGAAATATGCCCAAAGTTTCTGCTCTTGCAAACATCTCTAACACCTTTGGATCTTCATAAGTAAAATTTTTACTAAAATCTACCTTAATACCATGATTATATTCTATGAGGCTTATTGCATCCCTAATGACTGTTAAGGTTCTTAAACCTAGAAAATCCATCTTTAAGAGGCCTAATTCCTCCAATTCAGTCATAGTAAACTGGGTTGCTATGGAATCATTGTTTCTGATTAATGGAGCATAATCAGTAATCGGCTCCTTTGCTATAACTACTCCTGCTGCATGGGTTGATGTATGTCTAGGCAAACCCTCTACAGCCATGGCAAGCTTCAATAGATTACGAATATCTTCATTATTATCATAGTCATCCTTTAGGGACTTATTTATTTCCAATGCTCTATGTATAGTTATACCAAGTTCATTAGGTATCTTCTTTGCAATTGTGTCCACTTCTCCATAGGGCATGTTTATAGCCCTACCCACATCTCTTATGGCTCCCTTTGCAAGCATAGTACCAAATGTAGCTATTTGAGCTACCTTATCAGAACCATATTTTTTCACGACGTAGTCTATTACCTCTTCACGTCTTTCATAGCAAAAATCAATGTCAATATCAGGCATAGTAACTCTTTCAGGGTTTAGAAATCTTTCAAAAAGAAGACCATATTCCAAAGGGTCTATATCGATTATTCCTAGGCCATAGGATATGATACTGCCTGCAGCAGAACCACGGCCTGGTCCTACAATAATATCGTGGTCTTTTGCATACTTTATAAAATCCCACACTATTAGGAAGTAATCCGTATACCCCATATCAATAATAGTATTGAACTCGAAGTCAAATCTCTTCTTTATCTCATCTGTTATTACATCATATTTATTTTTTAACCCCTCCCAGCTAAGGCTTTTCAAATATTCCACGTTGGATAAGCCATTAGGAACATCATATTTAGGGAGGTGTAAGGTATTAAAGTCCAATTCTACATTACATCTATTTGCAATAAGTGATGTATTAACTAGAGCTTCTTCACAATAATTAAATAGCTCATACATTTCCTCAGGAGATTTCATATAAAAGTTATCCGTCGGAAACTTCATACGTTCTTTTTCATCTACGGTAGTTCCTGTTTGTATACAAAGCAATACATCATGAACTACTGCATCGCTTTTGTTAAGATAATGTATGTCATTAGTAGCAACTAAAGGAATATTGAGCTCCTTGCCAATTTCTATCAACCTATTATTTACTTCTACCTGTTCAATTATTCCATGGTCTTGAAGTTCAAGGAAAAAATTACCTTCTCCAAAGATATCTTTGTATATTAAGGCTACTTCCTTAGCTCTATTAAAATTACTGTTTAGTATATGCTGCTGAACTTCTCCACCCAAGCATGCGGATAAACAAATAATCCCTTCACTGTACTTCCTCAAGACATCATGGTCTATACGGGGCTTATAATAAAATCCATTGACATAGGCTTCAGATACTATTTTCATAAGATTTCTATAACCAATATTGTTCTCAGCTAGAAGTACAAGGTGATATTGATTCTTGTCCTTAGGTTCCTTTTCTGTATATTTATTTATAGAAATATAGACCTCTGAGCCAAGTATTGGATTGATACCATTTTTCTTTGCCTCCTTATAAAACTGAACAACTCCAAACATTGAGCCATGATCAGTTATAGCTATAGAATCCATTCCAAGCTCCTTAGTTCTTCTTATTAGGTCTTTAATCTTTATGGAGCCGTCTAGTAAACTATACTCAGTATGGACATGAAGGTGTGCAAATCTTAAATCATTCATAAATATCCTCTTTCAATTCTGCTATTCTACTATATTCTATCATAAAATACGTTTTTGTATATACTGAAAATCATATAAAATACAACTGCAATACAACTTTTCATGTGAGCTACAGTATATATTCCACTGTCAATTTATGGTGAAAACCTCTAAATTTAGTAAGTCCATAAAAAAGAAGTTTTCCTATATCAGAAAACTTCTTACATGTGGCCTAATCTATCAATAACATTTTCCATTAGTGAAAGATCTATTACTCTGAAATCATCCAGAATACTTTCTTTCCAGTTTGGCGTCGCTTTTATTTCCTGAAACTTTATTGCTGTTCCTATTGCTTCCTCAAGGATCAATGTTCCTTGTATATCCAGTTCATACTTTTCTTTTGAAATAATTATGCTCTTGTATGGTGTCTCATTTGGCTTGATACTTCCTGAAAGAGGATGGGATAAAAGTTTATGTCCTGCATGAAGTTTTAACCTTACATATTCAAGGACATCAAGGTATTTTTGTCCTTCTAAAAATACTACTTCTTGGGTATCTTTGTATTTTTCATAAACATATTCATTATTTGTAACTAATATTTTCTTCATTAAATCCTCCAAATTATACTGTTTTAAATTGGTTTTCAATCAACTGTTGTAATGCTTTTATCATTAATTTTTCATCTTGCCCAGTTGCCATTAAAGTTATCTCCTCGCCATGAAATGCACCAAGGGACATAATTCCAATAATGCTCTTACCATTAACCTTTACTCCATGTGCCTCCAATTCAAGTTCACTTGAAAATCTACTAGCTACTTGAACAAAAAGTGCTGCTGGTCTTGCATGTAACCCTTCGGGATTGTTTAATATTAAAGTTGTCTTCTCCATCTAATTCACTCCTCTCAATTCTTCTGCAATTTCTTCTATTTTTTTAAACCTATGATTAACTCCTGATTTCCCAATTGGGGGATTCAACATTTCACCTATTTCTTTTAAGCTGGCTTCAGGATTTTCCATCCTAAGTTCTGCAATTTCCTTTAAACTTATAGGTAGCTTATTTAGTCCCATATGCTCGCTTATAATTTGAATTTGTTCAATTTGCCTCATCGAAGCATCAATTGTCTTACTTAAATTTGCAGTTTCACAGTTAACCAGTCTATTTATATTATTTCTTACATCTTTCAATACCCTTATATCTTCTAGCTTTAAAAGTGCTTGATGAGCTCCAATGATATTTAGTATATCTACTATCTGCTCACCCTCCTTGATATATACCACAAAGTTTTCTTTCCTAGTAACTATCTTAGAGTTAAGACCAAAAGAATTTATTATATCAGATAAATTTTGTGCATGTTCCTCATTATTTGTAACGAATTCCATATGATAGGTTTTTTCAGGATTACTAATAGACCCTCCACCTAAGAAGGAACCCCTAACATAACTTCTTCTACAATCCCTTTTGAAAATTAATTCTTCAGGTACACTATATGAAGGGTTTAATAGATTTGAAGCCTCATCATCTATAAAACCTACATCCTTCAAAATGAATTTTGAAATATCTTTATCATTTACTACTATAAGGTAATTGTTGTTTTTCTTCAACTGTCTGTTTCTTCTAACCATAACCTCTACTTCTGTATTGTATATCATTTTCAAAATTGAAAATATCCTTCTAGCTATAGCAGCATTTTCAGTAGTAAATTTTAGATTTATCTTTCTATTTCCTACTATTTGAATAGTTCCATTCATTCTAACAAGTGCAGCTAACTCTGCCAATGCAATATCTTTCTCTGCTAATTCTATTCTGGACAATTCGTTCTTAGTAGTTGCCGAAAAAGACATATCATCACTCCTATTGATTCAAAAGCTCTATCCCTTTTAAAATAATCTTTCTTTCATCTGCATATCTCAGTAGATTCTTGGCCTTATCTATATGAACGAAAACCGCATCGATAAACCCTTCTTTACGTTGGGGTGTACAATCCATAGAACTACTCTTCATAAGATACCAATGGACTGTCTTTGAAACCAACTCATCTTCTTTAATATTCTTATAGGTATATTTTACAGAGCCTATATAGCTAATTATTTCTCCTTTAACTCCAGTCTCTTCTAGAACCTCTCTAAGGGCAGCGTGTTTTATATCTTCACCTTTTTCAAGTCTACCTTTTGGCAATACCCAATCGCCATTATATTTTTTTAGTAGAAGTATTGCATTACCAAATACCACTACACCTCCTGAGCTTACCTCTATCACGGTATCAACTCCCAATACAAAAAAAAATCTATTATGCAATAATACTTCTATTATACAATACTTTTACATGCTTTTGTAAACATTTTCAAATATACATAGAATAATTTGTTGTTTTTTGTACTTTATATGTCCATGTGAGAATTTAACCTTCAAATTAAGGGAAAAACTTTCAATTCTTTAATCATTTCAATTAGAG
>CAZAJU010000067.1:0-11854 GCA_964485455.1 uncultured Tissierella sp. | reverse complement strand
AATCCCTTCTGAAATGCTTTTTATAGTGCTTCTATTTATAATGTCTATCATAATCTATCTTACTTTTATTACTTGTATTGCTTGTAACCATTACTTCTTCAATTAAGCCTTCATCTGATGCTTTAATGACCTTAATTTTTAAATCTCCCAATATTAATTCAGTACCTTCTTGAACTGTTATACAAGATTCATCTGCTACACTACATACAAGTCCTCCAAGAGTGATGGCTCTATCAGTAGGTATATCAAATCCTGTTTTATGAAGTAAGTCTGTAATCTTAATAGTTGCAGAATATATTCCTTCCTTCTCTCTTCTAATTACATCTTTTTTATCATTGTTGAGCTTTAAAAACTTTATAATTAGAAAAATTATGGCTATTGATAGGGTACCTAAGACTAAATCTAACATAGTATTTGCATATATGAGCATCTTTCTTGCTATGACATACAGTACTAATTCCAATACTGCATCAGTTGAATGATAAACAATCATTAAAATCAGCTCAATAGCTACTATCAATACCAATGCATAGCCTAACATTTGATTAAAAACAATGTAGGTATCTGCAGGATTAGAAATAAATATTTGATTAAAATACTTAAATAAATCCAATACACCTATGATTACCCCTACAGCTAGCAATATGGCTATTGTCATTTCTATAATATATATCAATTTCTTTAAATTAATTTCAAAAGTATTATGTTTCAATCTACCATCACCCTATTTAAATTATTTGATCATCATCAGTTGGGCAATAATTTGATATATTCTTTGTTCCAGAGGTTAATTCCCAATGAAGTACAAAGGAAAGTACAACCCTTAGTATTGCTACACTGGCTAATATTATAAATTCATCTAGGGTTCTAATAATAACTGTTTTTACAATTTCTCCAGCAAGCTTAAATTCCAAGCTTAGAGTCATAGCTTTTGCTAATTCAATTCCAATATTATCTTCTTTAAAATTAAATCCATTTTTTAAAAGCTTAAATAAACATCTTATAGCAGCTATTGCAATAATAGCAACTCCTATTAATTCTACTGAAGCTGTTATATATGGTATTATACTTTCTAAAAAATGTTCTATTATCAATCTTTATTCTCCTAGTATAATAATTTTTCATATATCAAATTAGTCTAAATATATTAATCTATCATTGTCTTTTCAATTTCTTTTTTTAGTTTTTCAAGTATTCTTTTTTCAATCCTTGAAACAGTCATTTGCGATATTTCTAAACTCTTTGCTATTGCAACCTGGGTCTTCTTATTAAAATATCTTTCTATCAGTATTTGCTTTTCAATTTCATTAAGCTTGTCCATAGTCTTCATAAGAAAATCATTGTTTTCAATTTTACTAAAGTACAAATCCTCTTCACCTATTAATTCTGCAAGATTGACTTCTTTGTCCTCATTTTGAGAATCATAAGTAACATCCAAGGACTGCGGAGTATATACCTTACTTGCTTCCATAGCTTCAAGAATTTCTTCTTCTGAAGAATCCAAATAAGCTGCTATGTCGCCAATAGTTGGGGAACGTTGAAGCTGCTGACTAAGCTGCAATTTAGCATTATTAATCTTCTTAGAAAGCTCTTGAATCCTCCTTGGAACTCGAATTGTCCACCCTTTATCCCTAAAATATTTCTTAATTTCACCAATTATAGTAGGAGTAGCAAAACTTGAGAACTCAAATCCCTTATCTATATCATATCTTTCAATAGCATATATAAGTCCTATGCAAGCAACCTGATAAATATCATCGTAATCTATACCTCTATTAGCATATTTCTTAGATAAAATCTCAGCAATATATAGATGTTTTTCTATTAGGATATCACGGACTTCTTTTTCCCTATTATCCCTGTACTTTTTAAATAAGATTCTTACGCTTGCCTTATCCAAGTTTTTTAAATTGTCCTTGTTGTAGTAGTTCTCATTGATCATAGACTACCATCCTTTTATATATATTTAGTCATTTCTATGCCGTAGTCATTAAAAACAACATTATCCATCAATGATTTTATAATTAGTATACCTAGTTTTCTATCTTTTGCATTTTCTAAATCTTCAGGAATATTTTCCTTAGCATCACTTACCTTTATAGTAAGTTTTTCATCACTAATTTCAAATTCAATATTTATACTTTCATTAGAACTTAAATTAAATGAGTTTGTGCATGCTTCACCTATAACCACTTTTATATCCTCTATTTCATCAATGTTTAATCCACATCTATGAGATATAGAAGATGAGGTAAGCCTTACAACTCCAATATAATCAGGCTTACTAGGAATACATAATAAAACTGAGTCCTTATTCATCTATTTCACCCCTAATTATAAACAGTTTATCCAACTCAGTTATACTAAAAAGTTTTCTAATATTAGGTTTTATATTCCATAAATATACATTGTAGTCATTTTCCTTTACCTGCTTTAGGATACCAATAAGTGCTCCTAGCCCAGTACTATCTATATAATCCAATCCTTTACCATCTATTATTAAATCAGCATTGTGACCCTCGAAGGAGCTTAAGACCTTGTCTTTAAAATCCGTCGATGTATAAATATCCATATCTCCTTCAGGCATAATCATCCATGTATTTTCTTCTTTGTTAAATGTTACCGTTATATTAAAAGACACTATATTACCTCCTATTTGGGATGTAGTAATAAAAATTAACTAGTTGTATTGATCTGAAGTAATTGCTATGCAATTACTTCAGATACCTAAAAACCAAGCTAATGCTTGGTTTTATTTTATACTAATTAATCCTTGTTGTAAAGTTAGATATATACTATTCTCCTACATACTTTGCTACTGCAACTACTTTGTCATCATTCATCTTCATCAGAGTAACACCTTGAGTAATTCTTCCCATAGTAGATATATCATTTGTATTCAATCTGATTATGATTCCTGATTGTGATATCATCATAATTTCGTCATTTTCATTTATAACTTTAGCTGATATAATATCACCAGTTTTCTTCTTAATCATATAGGTTTTTAATCCTTTTCCTCCTCGGATTTGCACCTTATATTCATCTATAAGGGTTTTCTTTCCAAATCCTAGTTCTGTCATTACCAGTAGAAAATGATCAGGATGAACTAAGTCTGCTGCTACAACTTCATCATCTTTTCCAAGAGTTATAGCTTTTACTCCAGATGCATTTCTTCCCATAGGTCTAGCATCATTTTCATTAAATCTTATAGCCATACCCTTCTTAGTAACCAACATTATTTCTTTAGTTCCATCTGTTGATTTTACACTGATAAGTTCATCATTTTCTTTTAAGCTTATAGCTAAAAGTCCATTCTTTCTTATATTTTTAAGTTGATCAAGTCCAGTCCTCTTTATCAAACCATTCTTAGTGATAAATACAAGATAGTTTTCTGGATTGTACTCTGATAAAGGAATTATTGCATTTACCTTTTCATCACTTTCAAGATTTAAAAGATTTATAATTGCAGTTCCCTTCGCTTGTCTACCAGCATCAGGAATTTCATAAGCTTTAAGCATATAAACCTTACCCTTGTTAGTGAAGAACAGAATCATATCATGAGTTGATGTAATGAATAAATCCTCAACGAAGTCTTCTTCCCTTGTGGTTAATGCAATTATACCCTTTCCACCTCTCTTTTGAGGTCTATAGGTTCCCTCAGGAATTCGCTTAATATAACCAAAGTGTGTTAAGGTTATTATAACGTCTTCTTCTTCTATCATGTCTTCTACATTTATTTCTTCTGCTGAAGCCATTATCCTTGTTCTTCTCATATCTCCATATTTTTCCTTAATCTCAAGTAACTCTTCCTTGATTATATTGAGAACAAGTCTTTCACTGCCAAGGATTTCTTTAAGTCTATTAATTTCTTTTATAAGTGCTTCATATTCCTCTTCTAGTTTATCCCTTTCTAAACCAGTCAATCTTCTAAGTCTCATATCTAAAATTGCTTGAGACTGTTTTTCTGATAATCCAAATCTAGCCATTAAGTTTTCTTTAGCGGATGCATCATCCTTGGACCCTCTAATTACTTTTATGACTTCATCTATATTATCAAGAGCTATTTTCAATCCTTCAACAATATGGGCTCTTTCCTCTGCTTTAGCCAAATCATATTGGGATCTTCTAATTATTATTTCCTTTTGATGCTCAAGATAGTAATATAACATCTCCTTTATATTAAGTACTTTAGGCTCATTATTAACTAATGCTAGATTGATGATACCGAAGGTTACTTGCATTTGAGTATATTTATATAGATTATTTAGAACTACATTTGGATTTGAGTCTTTTTTTATTTCTATAACTATTCTCATACCATCACGGTCAGACTCATCTCTTAAATCACTAATTCCCTCTATTTTCTTTTCTCTAACAAGCTCAGCTATCTTAGTTATTAGCTGTGCTTTATTTACCTGATAAGGAATTTCATTTACTATTATTCTATGTCTTCCTTTAGAGTTCTCTTCTATCTCAGCTACTGCTCTAATTATTACCTTTCCTCTACCTGTATTATAGGCTTGTTTTATACCTTCTTTTCCCATAATATTTCCGCCTGTAGGAAAGTCAGGTCCTTTTATAAGTTTGGAAATAGCTTCAATATCTGATTCTGGTTCATCAATCAAAAGAACTATTCCATCTATTACTTCTTTTAAATTATGAGGTGGTATATTAGTAGCCATACCTACTGCTATACCAGATGAACCATTTACCAATAGATTAGGAAAACGGCTTGGCAATACCACAGGTTCCTGTAAAGTCTCATCGAAATTAGGTCTCCAATCTACAGTGTCCTTTTTTATATCTCTTAGCATTTCCATGGCAATTTTTGCCATTCTAGCTTCGGTATAACGCATAGCAGCTGCTCCGTCCCCATCCACAGATCCAAAGTTTCCATGGCCATCAACCAAAAGGTATCTTGTGTTGAAATCCTGAGCAAGTCTTACCATAGCACCATATACTGAACTATCACCGTGTGGGTGATACTTACCAAGTACATCCCCGACTACCCTTGCAGACTTCCTATAAGGTTTATCAGGTGACATTCCTAATTCATCCATTGCGTATAGAATTCTTCTGTGAACAGGTTTTAAACCATCTCTTACATCTGGAAGGGCACGGCTTACTATTACGCTCATGGAGTATTCCAAATAGGATTTTTTCATGTCGTCTTCAATATTTATATCAATAAGTTTATCATACTTTAATTCGTCGTCCATCTTGCCCTCCTATATGTCTAGATTTTTAACATATTTTGAATTTTCCTGTATAAATTCCCTTCTAGGTTCTACCTTGTCCCCCATAAGAGTAGTGAAAATTTCATCTGCATTGACTGCATCCTGTATAGTTACCTTAAGAAGAGTTCTAGTATTAGGATCCATAGTGGTATCATATAATTGATCTGCATTCATCTCTCCAAGACCCTTATATCTTTGAATATTGTAATTAGTTCTTCCAACTTCATTTAAGAATTCATCAAGATCCTTATCACTATAACAATAAGCTTCCTTTTTACCCTTGGTTACCTTATAAAGAGGTGGTTGGGCTATATAAATATGACCCTCATCTATTAGCTCCTTCATATATCTAAAGAAGAATGTTAATAAAAGAGTCCTAATATGTGCACCGTCTACGTCAGCATCCGTCATTATAATAATCTTTCCATATCTTAGTTTTTCAATATTGAATTCACTGCCTATTCCTGTACCAAAAGCTGTAATCATAGACCTGATTTCCTCATATCCAAGTATTTTATCAAGTCTTGCTTTTTCTACGTTCATTATTTTACCCTTTAGTGGTAATATGGCTTGGAATTTTCTACTTCTACCCTGCTTTGCACTACCTCCCGCAGAATCACCCTCTACGATAAATATTTCAGTTTCATTTATGTCGCTGGATTGGCAGTCAGCCAACTTTCCAGGTAAAGTTATATTATCTAATACACTTCTCTTTCTAGTTAGGTCTCTTGCCTTTCTTGCAGCTTCTCTAGCCCTTTGGGAATTAATGGCCTTATCTAGTATTACCTTACCATCCTTTGGATTTTCTTCTAAATACGAAGTTAAAAATTCTACAACTAAAGACTCTACAATACTTCTAGTTTCACTATTTCCTAATTTTCCCTTGGTTTGGCCTTCAAATTGTGGTTCTGAAAGCTTTACTGATATAACTGCAGTAATACCTTCTCTAGCATCTTCACCTGAAAGATTTTCATCCTTTTCTTTTAGAAAATTGTACTTTCTTCCATATTCATTCATAACTCTAGTCAAGGCAGATCTAAGACCTGAAAGATGGGTTCCTCCATCTATTGTATTGATATTATTAGCAAAGCTTAGAATATTTTCCGTGTATGCATCCGTATATTGCATTGCTAGTTCAACTAGAGTGCCATCCTTAAAACCCTCAAAATATATAACATCTTTATGAAGTGGTGTCTTATTTTTATTTATAAATTGAACAAAGGATTTAATTCCACCTTCATAGTGAAATTCCTTGTGGGTGTCAGTTCTCTCGTCATGTATTATTATCTTTATTCCCTTATTTAAAAATGCCATTTCTCTAAACCTAAACTCAAGGGTTTCAAAAGAAAATTCTACAGTTTCAAATATTTCTGCATCTGGCTTGAAATGAATTGTAGTACCTGTTAAGTTTGAATTTCCAATAGGTTTAAGTTCTGTAGTAGCAACACCTTTTTCAAACCTTTGCATATATTCCATTCCATCTCTTCTTACCTTTGCAACTAACCAATCTGATAATGCATTTACTACAGAAACACCTACACCATGTAGACCACCAGATACCTTGTATGCTGAATTATTAAACTTTCCACCGGCATGAAGTATAGTTAGTACTGTTTCTACAGTTGACTTACCTGTTTGAGGATGAATTTCAACAGGTATACCACTACCATTGTCCTCTACAGATACTGAGCCATCATTAAATAATTTGACTATAATAGTATCACATATACCAGCTAAGGCCTCATCTATACTATTATCTACAACTTCATATACAAGATGGTGTAGACCCTTCGGCCCAGTACTACCAATGTACATACCAGGTCTCTTTCTAACAGGATCCAAACCTGTTAATACCTGAATATCACTGGCCGTATAACTCCTATCACCATTTCCATTTATTTCATTATCCATATTTTCCCTCCTATCTATATCCTTTTCTTTTCATTAAGGATATAGATGAAATATTTGATACATATAGCTTTATTCCTATATCATTTTCTAGGTCTCGAACTAATATATAACTTTTTATTTCATCTTCAATTTCATTTATTCCATTTTCCATAAGTCTATTTATTAAATCTATATTATCCTTAGACAAAGATACACTATTCTTGTCCAGAATTAATATTATATCATCTTCCATCACTGAAATACTATTGCCAATATGAATGAATATTTTAACCCCTTCTCTCCAAGCTACCATTTTCTATATGGTAAATATTCTTATCCATATTTTCTAATGATTTAATATCTACTGCATCTGTCATAGTTATAAAAGTCTGCATTTTTTTCAAAGACCTTGTAAGATATAATCGCCTTTCATCATCAAGCTCAGAAAATACATCATCTAAAAGAACTACGGGATACATCCCCCTATCCTTCTTAATAAGATCTACCTCTGCGAGCTTTAATGTAAGAACTGTTGTCCTCTGCTGACCTTGTGAACCAAAGCTTCTTACATCCTTACCATCAATAAAAATTTGCATATCATCTCTATGTGGACCTATTTCTGTATTTCCATATTCAATATCCCTTATATTGTTTTCCTTTAAAAGCGTTAAGTATAATTTCTCCATATCTTGCTTGTTTTCTAATATAGGTACATTGGAAAGATATTTTATATCAAGATATTCCTTTCCATGGGTAAGATTATATTGTACATTTCTACTTATTTCAGCTAATTCCTTAATATATGAATATCTTTCTAAAATAACAGTAGTTCCTAGCTTTGCCAACTGTGAATCAAATACATCTAATAAACTAAGATCTACTTTGAACCTATTAGATTTTAAGATTTTACTACGTTGATAAAGTACATTTAAGTATCTTCCAAGATTATGATTATAGATAGGCTTAAGCTGAGAAATGCTTTGGTCCATAAAGTTTCTTCTCTCTTGGGGGCCATCCTTAACTATCTTTAAGTCATCAGGATTGAATATTACCATATTTAAACCAGAATATAACTCTTTCTGATTTTTTAATTCGTTTTTATTTACTCTAATAATCTTTGGTTTTTCCCTATTCATTTTAAGTTCAATAAATTTATTAAAGTTTCCTATTGATAAATCCGCGCCTATATATGCTTCCTTTTTTTCAAAGTTTATTATATCCCTGTCTTTATTGGACCTGAAGGATTTACCTGTAGAGCACATATAGATAGATTCCAAAAGGTTAGTCTTTCCTTGGGCATTCTTGCCAACAAATATGTTAATGTTCTTATTAAAGTTAACGTTAATATTATAATAATTTCTGAAATTAATAAGCCTGATGCTTTTTACATTCAAATATTACACCCCTTAAGGCCTAGCTGCATTTTATATAACAATAAATTTTTCGTAGTCTTCAATTTCAACTACATCATTTTTTCTAAGCTTTTTACCTCTCATAGTACAAACCTCTCCATTAACCATAACCATACCATCAGAAATCATAATCTTAGCCTGACCTCCAGTCTGTACAACAGCGGCCAGTTTAAGAAATGAATCCAATTTAATATAATCGGTTTCAATCTTAATCTCGTTCATATTTACCCTCCAATATTCACTGCTTTTAAAAGTCATCTTGAGCTAATCTTACTGGTAAAACTAGGTAAGTATAGCTATCATCATTGACACCATTTATTATACAAGGATTTAAGCTTCCCATAAAATTCATTTCGATTTCATCTGCATCAATGATTTTAATACCCTCTAGTATATATCTAGAATTAAACGCTATATTTAGATTCTCCCCATCTTGGGATGAAGTAATCTTTTCAAAAACGTCCCCTATTTCTGAGTTAGATCTTATTATTACATTTTCATCAATTACATTTAATCTTACTAGATTTGCCTTCTCTTCCTTTGCTAAAAGTGAAGCTCTTTCAAGGCCATTTTGAAATTCTCTCTTATTTACTATTACCTTAGTCTTATGATCTTTTCTCATAATATCCTTATAATTAAAGAATTGACCTTCAAGCAATCTTGAATATACTATTGTGTCCCCAATATTGAAAATTACTTGCCCAGTAGCACAACTTATAGTAATATCCTCTTCTCTATCTTCAAGAATCTTATTAAGTTCATTTAAAGATCTTCCAGGTATTATAATTTTTAATGAAATATCTGAACTAATAGGAATTTTTCTTAATGCTAACCTATATCCATCCAGTGATACAAAAGAAATCTGATTGTTTTCAATTTCAAGAAGTACTCCTGTAAGTGTAGGCCTTGTTTCGTCCTGTGTAGTAGCAAAAACAGTTTGTCTTATCGCATTCTTAAATAAATCCTTTGGAAGTATAAATTTATCTTGTTCTTCTATTATAGGAAGGTCTGGATAATCTGAACCTGGGTTTCCTATAATATTGAACTCGGAATTCTCACACTTTATATTTATGTTGTTGTTATTTACCTCAATATTAATAGGAGCATCAGGTAGTTTTTTAATTATATCTCCAAATATTCTTGAGTTAACTACTATAGATCCATCCTGAATAACGTGACAATCTGCAAAAGTTTCTATACTTATTTCTAAATCAGTTGCTGTTAATTTAATCTTATCATTTATAGTTTCTATTAAAATGCCATCTAAAATTTGCAAAGTAGTTCTTGAGGATATACCTTTTTGAGCTATATTTATATGTTTTGATAATTCTCTTTGATTAATGGTAATTTTCATTTTTTCCTCCTAAAAATAGATAATAAAAATAATGAATACAGTAGTAATAGTAGTAGGACATGTTATTATGTGGATAAGCCATTTTTTGGTTTAAAACATGAAGTTTGAAAACATTTAATAACATGTGGATAACTACAAAATATATTTTTAAATATCCACAGTTGATAAATTTTTAGCCTTTAATTTCTTCTATAAAATTCTCAATTTTTCTCTTGAAGCTTAAATCATTATCCATATCCGTATTGATTTTGTCGCATGCATGTATAACCGTAGTATGATCTCTTCCTCCAAATTCATCCCCAATTTTAGGAAGGGAAAGGTCTGTCAGCTCTCTTGTGATGTACATTGCTATCTGTCTAGGATATGCAATTGCCCTTGTCCTCTTTTTAGAGTTAAAATCATCCATTTTTATCTTATATGCTTTTGATATAACATCTTTGATACTATCTACAGTAATCTCTTTAGGCTTATTACCTGAAAGAATATCTTTAAGAGCTTCCTCTACTAGCTCTTCTGTAACCGGTTTATTAGTAAGAGATGAGTAGGCTACAACTCTTATAAGAGCACCTTCCAATTCCCTAATGTTTGATTGAATCATAGTAGCAATAAAACTTATGACCTTTTCTTCGATTTCTATATTCTCTAGACTTGCCTTCTTTCTTAAGATTGCTATTCTAGTTTCTAAATCTGGTGGTTGTATATCTGCTATTAGCCCCCACTCAAATCTAGATCTTAGTCTATCCTCTAATGTAGGTATCTCCTTTGGTGGTCGATCAGATGAAATTATTATTTGTTTATTAGCCTCATGAAGTGCATTAAATGTATGGAAGAACTCCTCTTGTGTCCCTTCTTTACCAGCGATAAATTGGATATCATCCACTAATAAAACATCTATATTTCTGTATTTATTTCTAAACTCTTCATTTCTATATTCTCTAATGGAGTTAATAAGTTCATTAGTAAACTTTTCTGAAGTTACATATACAACCTTAGAATTAGGATTTTGACTTAGTATGTAATGTCCTATTGCATGCATAAGATGCGTCTTCCCTAAACCTACTCCTCCATATAAAAATAAGGGGTTATAAGCTTGTGCTGGTGCTTCAGCTACAGCAAGAGAAGCAGCATGAGCAAATCTATTACTGTTACCAATAACAAATGTATTAAAAGTATATTTTGGATTCAATTGAGTTCTTTGATTATTTTCTGGTATTTCCTGAACTACCGGTTCTACATCAAAGTTTGTTTCTTCCCCAGGGATAATAAATTCAACAGTATAATCCTCGCCCGTAACCTGTTTTATGGAATTTTTAATTAAATTATAGTATCTTCCGGTCAATATACCTTTAGTAAAATCATTTGGAGCGCCCAGGATTATTTTGTTATTGGATAAACTAATTGGATTAATGGATTTAAGCCAAGTATTGAAACTAACCTCTGTAAGCTCAACTTTTATGACATTAAGTACATCTTTCCAAAGGGAATCCAAATTTGAAGACATAAAAAAACCTCCTAAATAGATAAGATAAAATCGAAACTTATCAACATACTTATCAACAAAAAAATCATAAGTAAATGTAATAAGCAAAATAAAAAAATAAAATTATAAGTGTGTATAAGTTTATAAACAAGTTGTGAATTAGATTAAAAAATGTTTAAGTACGATGATTATCCACATAATAAAAAAACATCTTTTTGTGGACAAAAACTTAAACAAAACACTAAAAATTCAAATATATATTTTAAATAATCCAAAGTTATCCACAAACTATCAACAAATTGTGAATAACTTTGTGGATTTTTATAATTTTTAAAAGATATCAACACCATATTTATAATAACAAAACTTAATAGGATAATCAATAAAATTATCCACAATGCTAACAACTATTAATAAACATTAAATTTTAAATAGTGTATTTGGTAATTAATAGAAGAATCCAACAACTATAATTAAA
>CAZAJU010000066.1:10546-11858 GCA_964485455.1 uncultured Tissierella sp. | reverse complement strand
TTTTTTAAAATTAATAAAAAAATATTAATTTATATAAAAAGAGGTGTTTAAAGAAAAAAGAACCGGGTATTATTTAGGCGAGATTACAAAACTCAGTTTGACAATGCAGAACAAAAAATAATTAGGAGGTTATCATGGCTATTAAAGGTTTATTACGTACAGGTTTAGTTCAACTAAGGGTTTTAGACATGGAGAAAGCTGTTATTCATTACAGAGACCGATTAGGTTTAGACGAAGTTTGCACTACTAGTGATGGAAGAGTCTGCTTAAAAGGTTATGATGAATTTGACCATCATTCTGTTGTACTAAGAAAAGCTGATACTGCTGGCCTAGATTTTATAGCGTTCAAAGCAGAAAGTGAAGAAGTCCTAAATGAAGTAGAAGAAAAGACAAAAGCATTTGGATTAAAATACGAAATAATACCAGCAAACACTGATCAACCTGGGTTTGGAAAACGTTTAGCAGTACAAATGCCAACAGGCCACCGCTTTGATATTTATGCTGAAGTAGAAATGGCAGAAAATCATCCAGGTATTGTTAATCCTGATATTTGGCAAAAAGAACCTAGAGGAATGAAAGCTCAAGCTTTAGACCATGCCTTGTTGTATGGACCAAATTCAAAAGAGACTGTAAGATATTGCATTGAAGTACTTGGCATGAAGTCTGTAGAAGAACTTAGACTACCAGATGGAGAGAATAATCTTTGTACGTGGTTAACTTTAAATAACAAGGCTCATGACTTAGCTGTTTTAGAGCACGAAGTTCCTGGAACATTGCATCATATTGGATTTAAGTTAGAATCATGGAATGACATAGGACATGCAGCTGATTTGATTTCAATACATGACATACCTCTAGACGCTGGCCCAATGAGACATGGAATTACAAGAGGACAGACAATTTATTTCTTTGATCCTTCAGGAAATAGAAATGAAACATATGCAGGAGGATATGCTTATTGGCCAGATTCACCTACAAGAGTATGGGATATGGATCACGCAGGTAAAGGGGTATTCTATTATACAAGGGAGCTAAATGAAAGATTCCTAACTGTATATTCATAATAAGTTGATTTTTTAGGAGTTTAAATGAAAGAATATAAAGTTCTTTACTTAGATAATAATGTTAGCTTTATTTGCAATGACTCAGAAGAATTGATTTTTGCCATGCATCGAGCAGGGGTAAAACCTTTTCCTATAGGATGTAGGGGTGGTGGCTGTGGTATATGTAGGATAAAAATCAATGAGGGCGAATTCGAATTCGTTAGACCTATGAGTCGCAGCAAGGTATCTTTTGATGAAGAAGCAGATGG
>CAZAJU010000066.1:0-10446 GCA_964485455.1 uncultured Tissierella sp. | reverse complement strand
ATAGATAAAGTCTCTCTAGAACTAGAAGAAAAAATACATATTGGAATGCTTGAAGACATCCAAGTAGTGTACATCAATAATAAGTAATTCAATCAATCCATGAGAATCTTTACAATGAAAGGTTCAAGGAATCCGTCTTATTTCACTGAAGTTGAAAAAGTAATGCTTTAATATTAGGAAATGTATAAGAGATTAGGTTATAAAGGTTAAGAAAATAAAATTAGAGGAGGAGTATATAATGACAAAACCAGAAATAGCAAATAGAATCAAGACAGGAGATTTTTATACAAACTACCATGATGTTGGCGAAGGATTTCCATTACTTTTAGCACATGGCTCAGGACCAGGGGTTAGTGCTTGGGCAAATTGGAGATTGGTAATACCAATACTATCAAAAACAAGAAGAGTCCTTGCTCCAGACTTCGTTGGATTTGGATATACCGATAGACCTGAAGGATTAAGCCTTAATATGAAAACTTGGGTTAAGCAACTAGTAGATTTTATGGATGCTTTGGGACTTGAGCAAGTGGATATAGTAGGAAACTCATTTGGTGGTGGATTAGCTATTAATATGGCTCTTGATTATCCAGAAAGAATTAGAAAAATTGTTCTTATGGGTTCAATGGGTGTTAGCTTCCCAATTACAAAAGGACTTGATGATGTATGGGGATATACTCCTTCAGTTGAGAATATGAAGCGTATGATTGGCACATTTGTTTATAATAGTGCAATAGCTACAGATGATTTAGCTAAGATGAGATATGAAGCAAGCGTTGAACCGGGATTCCAAGAATCATTCTCATCTATGTTCCCAGCTCCAAGACAGCAATGGGTTGAATCAATGGCTAGAAAAGACGAAGAAATAAAAACTATTAATAAACCAACTTTGATTGTACATGGAAGAGAAGACCAAGTAATACCAGTAGAAAATTCATATAGATTGATTAATTTAATCGACAATGCACAGCTACACATATTTGGGCATTGTGGACATTGGACTCAAATTGAGCATTCAGAAGAATTTGCACATTTAGTAGATGATTTCTTAACATTATCAAAGTAAAGATAACTTAGCCTTTTTTAAGTAAACCATATTATGGGAGGAATATTATGAATTCAAATAGATATGAAGAGCTAGCAGCTTCCTTAAAGAATGCTGAGAGAACTTGTGTAGCAATAGGTCCTATATCCAAAGAAAATACCGATTTAGTAATTGATGATGCATATAAAATTCAACTTATAAATATAGATAAAGAACTATCTGAAGGTAAGAAAATTACAGGGAAGAAAATAGGATTAACCTCTTTGGCAATGCAAAAGGTAGCTGGTGTTGATCAACCTGATTTTGGACATCTGTTAGATAGTATGGAAGTTAAGAACAATACCATAGAATCTAGGACAATGCTTCAACCAAGGGTAGAAGGTGAAATTGCCTTTGTTCTTAAAGAAGATATTAAGGGTCCTGATGCTACAATTGAAAGCGTAATTGAAGCCACAGAATATATTTCAGCTGCTATAGAGATTGTAGATAGCAGAATTGAAGATTGGAAGATTAATATAATTGATACTGTTTCAGATAATGCCTCTTCTGGCATGTACGTTTTAAGTGATAAAAAAGTAGACCCAAAAGGTCTTGATTTAACAAAGATTTCGATGGACTTATACAAGGGAGATGAAAAGATAAACTCTGGAACAGGAGCCGATGTTCTAGGCAATCCTGCCTTTTGTGTAGCTTGGCTTGCAAATACTTTATGGAATTATGGAGTAATTTTAAAGAAAGGTGAAGTCGTTCTATCAGGGGCACTTTCAGCAATGCAAGCGGCAAAAGCCGGTGATGAATATACTGCCAAGTTCTCAGATTTAGGAGATGTAAGTGTAAAGTTCATTTAAAATAAAATACAGCTAAAGAAGGGGTGATTTAATGGAAAAGATTAAAGTAGGGATTATAGGGCCTGGAAATATAGGACTTGATCTGCTATATAAATTAGGAAGAAGCGAATATTTGCATCCAGAGCTCATTGTAAATATAAAACCGTCAAAGGGAATTGATTATGCTAACAATATGGGTATAAGAACATCTACAAATGGTATTCAGGCAATATTAGAAGAAAAAGATATTCAAATTGTATTTGATTGTACAAGTGCTTCAGCTCATCTTGTTCATGCTCCGTTGTTAAAAGAAGCTGGAAAATTCGCTATAGATTTAACTCCTGCTGCTGTAGGTCCTTATTGTGTTCCAGCAGTTAATATGAATGATGAAATGCTTCAAGGTGATAATGTAAATCTAGTTACCTGTGCTGGACAAGCTACAGTTCCAATAGTGGCAGCAATTAATGAAGTGGCGGATGTTAAATATGCAGAGATAGTATCCTCTATTAGTAGTAAGAGTGCAGGGCCAGGGACTAGAAAAAATATCGATGAATTTACTGTAACTACTTCTAGGGCTTTAAGAGAAGTAGGAGGAGCAGATGATTCAAAGGTAATTATCATATTAAATCCTGCAGAACCTCCAATATATATGAGAAATACCATATATACAAAGGTTGCTAATCCAAATTTGGATGTTATTAAGGCTTCTGTTGAAAAAATGGTTGAAAAGATAAAGGAATATGTGCCTGGATATAGATTTTTATTAGAACCAATTATTCAAGATGATATTGTAACTACTATGATTGAAGTTGAGGGCTTAGGTGATTATCTTCCAGTTTACTCAGGAAATCTTGATATAATCAACGCAGCAGCTGTAAACATTGCTGAAAATTATGCTAAAAAGCTACTAGGAGGTGAATTAGGTGCCTAAAATATTTCTAACGGATACAACTTTAAGAGATGGTAGCCATACAGTTTCTCATCAACTATCTCCAGAAGATATTATAAGAGTAGCAGGAGCACTGGATAGAGCTGGAATCGATATGATCGAAGTAGGTCATGGAGATGGACTGACAGGCTCAACTATAAACTATGGATTCGGAAGCCATAATGAATATGATTTAATAAGGGCGGCAGCTTCAGTTATTAAAAATGCCAAGTTGGCTGTACTACTTATACCTGGTATTGGAACAGTTGAAGACTTAGAAAAAGCTAAAGAGTGTGGAGCTACTGCAGTTAGAATCGCTACACACTGTACTGAGGCAGATATATCAGAGCAGCATATAAGAGCAGCTAAGGAAATGGGATTATTCACAGTAGGATTCTTAATGATGGCTCATTTAACAGATGTAGATAGATTAGTTGAAGAAGCTTTAAAAATGGAATCTTATGGAGCAGATGTAGTATATGCAACGGACTCAGCTGGCGCAATGCTTCCTAAAGATGTTACAGAAAGAATTACAGCTTTAAGAAAGAATCTTAGAGTACCTATAGGACACCATAGCCATAATAATCTTGGAGTAGCTATTGCAAACAGTATGGCAGCTATAGAAGCAGGTGCAACATATATAGATGGTTCACTATCTGGTCTAGGTGCAGGAGCTGGGAATACTTCTT
Source organism: uncultured Tissierella sp. (assembly GCA_964485455.1). Lineage (GTDB taxonomy): Bacteria > Bacillota > Clostridia > Tissierellales > Tissierellaceae > Tissierella_B. The sequence continues at coordinate 6,960 of CAZAJU010000066.1, read as the reverse complement.
TAGAAACACTTGTAGCTGTATTAAATAGAATGAATATAGAGCATAATGCAGATTTATATAGGACTATGGATGCAAGTACGGAAGGCTTGATTCCAATATTAGAAAGAAAGGGGCTACATCCTCAGACAAATCTTGATGCCATGATAGTTGGATATTCAGGAGTTTATTCAAGCTTCTTGCTACATGCTAAGAGAGCAGCTAAGAGATTTAACGTTGATGTTAGAGACGTTCTATTAGAACTAGGTAGAAGAAAAGCAGTTGGCGGTCAAGAAGACTGGATAATTGAAGTGGCCCATGAAATGAGCAAAAAGAAATAAATACCTCATGTTAGAACAGTATAGATATAGTAAGCTAAACTAAAGGAAAAAGGGAGATATATTTTATCTCTCTTTTCATTTCTAAATATCCCTAAATCATTTGAAACACTATGTTTCTGTAGACATTTTTAGTCCAAATGGTATAATATAGAAAAAGGATTTGCAAATTCATAAATAGGGGTTAAAGTATGATAAATGCTAAATATAATAACGCAATAATAAAAAAAATAAGGACTACAATTTTAATTATCCTCACTTTATTTTGCCTTTTCGAATTTTTAAATAATATCCCGATATATAATAATAAAGTACTTATGAATTATTCTTTAAACGGACCATCAGGAGTATTTGCTGGTAAGAATGGTATGTATTATATCATTGACGGGGGTCGAAAAACCGTATTATCTATAGATAAGGAGAATAAAATTTCAGCTTTTATCAAAGGCGGTAGTGAAAAATCAGATTCTAAGTTTTTCTATGCATCTTATTTGTGCGATGATAAGGATGGGAACCTATATATTACTGATGTTAAATATGGTAAAAAGGGCACTTTAGTAGATTCAGAAAGAATAGTCCAGATAGGAGACTATGGAAATGGAAAAGCAAGAGTCATCTATGAACATATTTACAATGATAGTGATTCTGCTCCCATGCAATATGGTAATATTAAATCCTTAGAAGAGAAAGATGGGATGCTTATTTTTTCTATGCTTACCCAAAATGGATTTAGTATTAATTCTTTAAATCTTAACACAAATGAATTAGCATCAACCCCCTATAAATTCAATAAAAAGATTTCATCTATAGCTGTTGATAAAAGCACAATATTACCGGTTGTTTCTACAAAAAAAGGTGAAATTGTAACTTTCACAAGGGAAGGTCAAAAAACCCTAATAAGTGCAGAAAAAGGGGAGCTGCCTTGGAAGCTTCAATATATTGATGGTTTGGTTTATTACAGTGAGCTAAATAGCAAATCCATCCAAGTTATTTCGTCAAATGGTGATTCAAGGGAAGTGATGGTTAGCGATAATTTACTACAAACTGTTTCCATTGGTGAGTCGAATCTTTATACGACCGATAACTCTGGAGTATACATACATGACCTTCAAAATAAAGAAACTGAGATGATTTATGACTATAAAGTAAATATTAGTCCAAAGATTATAATTGCTTGGTTTAGTTTTTTAGAAATTATTCTTATATTTCTTTATCTTATTATTAAGTCTATCAAATTTATCATATCCTTATCTAAAAAAGAAATGTTTGAAAGAACATTATTGGTTATTTTGATATCAATAATAAGCACATCTTTAGCATCTTATATCATTCTTTCAGCAACTATTAGCAACCAAAATAGTGAAATTATAAATAGGCTAAATGTTTTTGGAGATATACTTTCTTCCACCATTGATAGAACAAAACTAGAAGAAATTAACGAGGTTTCTAAATATGATGGTCCTATCTATAATAGTATTAAATCTCAACTTGATTCAATAACAAAGATATCATATCAAAATGAAGCCTATTATTATTATATTATATATGAAAAAGATCATAATTATGTTTATGGTGTAATGGATTATGAGGATACAATGACCTCACATCATCCATTCTATGTTGTTGATCCTGATAGTATTTATACACAAGCATTTTTAAATAATGAAAAAATTGAAGTTGAAAATGATGTTAGCTCATATGGGTCCTGGTCTTTTGTACTTAAGCCTATTCAAGATAATGAGGGCAACACAATTGCTGTTTTGGAGGTAGGGACAAGCCTAGATCAGTACAAAGCATCTCAGAATAAACTTATATGGAATATTATCCTTAATACATTTTCTTCATCAGTTGTATTATTGATGTTGATGATTGAAGTTGTGTTTTATTTTTCTAAAAATAAAGAGAGTCAAAAGCTAGCATATGACTTTTTGGTTGTAGATAAAAAGAGATTAATCGAAACTTATCCGGTAAGAACTTTTGCATTCGTAACATATTTTGTAGACTGTATGCAGGATGCTTTTATAGCTATCTTATTATATAAGATATATGAACCTATAATGGGTATACCAAAGAGCGTAGGAGTAGCTTTACCTATGGCATTGCAGCTTTTTGCGGCAGCCTTTTTCTCCTTACTTGGTGCAGCTATCATAAATAAAGTTGGTTTCAAAAAAACCCTTAGCTTTGGATTTATAATGCAGTTTCTTGGCTTTATAATTTGTGCAATATTTGGAACTTATTTTGGATTGCTCATTGGGAAATTATTTATCGGAGCAGGTTCAGGAATTGTTATTATTACGGTTAATACCATTGGAGCTATTGGTGATGAAGAAACATCTGCAAAGACATTTTCAGATATAAATGCAGGGATATTATCAGGAGTAACAGTGGGGGTAGGGCTAGGGTCTGTAATACTAAGTATTTCTACATATAGGTCTATTTACATTACAGGTGCCTTTTTCATACTACTTATGTTGTTCAAATCCTTTTATTTAGTAGATTACAAATATGTAACAGAGAGAGTCAAAACAAAGGGTATGAATTTTATTAAATTTTTTATGAATAAAGAAGTTTTTACTTTTCTTGTATTTATTTTATTTCCTTTTTTGGTCTCAATATCATATAGAGATTACTTTTTCCCCTTATTTGCAGAGGAAAGTGGAATCAACGAAGTTGATATAGGTCGTATATACCTATGGTGTGGTTTATTAGTGATTTACTCAGGACCAATTATAAGTAATAGCCTAATTAATAAGTTTGGTAGTAAGAAAACAGTGGTTATGTCAAGTGCTTTAGCCTGCGTTTCCATCATAATGCCAGTAATAAAGCCTAATTTGATAAGCGCGGTTATGGGGGTAGTTCTATTAGCCATTTCAACATCTTTTGGATATGCAGCACAATCAACATATTTTTCTTCTTTATCTTCTACTGAATCATATGGAGAAAGTAAATCAATGAGTATCTATTCATTGTTTGATAATGGCGGTCAAACCATAGGACCTATAGTATTTGGATTTGCACTATTATTTGGTACACAAATGGGTTTAATGGGAGTTGGAGCAACTATTGCTGCCTTGTTATTACTATTTGTAGTTATAAATATGAAAGGTGATGAAATCAATGATTAGTTTTAGGAAGATGCTTCCAACTGATTACGACCTTGTTCTAGATTGGTACCAAAGATATTTAAATAGCGGAGAGTATATTGTAAAAACTCTATCTCAAGATATGGTTAACCCTGAATATATAGGCTTTATAATGGAAGATGATAATGAATGTATTGGTATCGTTTCAGCTAAACCTAATATTAGCTTTACATATCCCAAAAAGGATTTAGAAAATGAAATCATGAGTTACGTAGGGGACAGGCCCATTTTCACCTTAGACACTATTGCAATAGATGAAAGGTATAGAGGAAGACAGCTTTCCTATACTTTAGGGAAGCTGCTTATAGATTCACTTAAAGACAAAGGAATTGAGTTGTTGCTAACTGAATATTGGATGATACCTGATGGAGATATACCTGCAAATAGATTTTTACAAAAGCTTACAAAACAAATTTATTCTAAAAAAATCCCAATGTTCTATACAGAGTTAAGTAATTACAATATGCTATGCCCTGTATGTGGTAACGAATGTGTTTGTGGTGCTGAAGTATTAGTACTGGAATTTCTTTAGACGGGGAGTGAATGTATGAAAATAAAACTTTTCAAATCTATTAGTACGAAACTAATATTTGTCCTTGTATTCTCATCTTTAATGCTTGGAGTAATTATTAGTGCTTTAAGCTATGTGATTACTTGGAATAGTTATAGCGAATTTTTCTCTACATCAACTCAAAATGCTGTTAGATTTGCAGCTACACTTGTGGATGGTGACAAGATATCTACTTACTTGGATAGTGGAAATCAAGATGGGTACTATAAAGAGTTAAATAATACCTTGAATAATATGAAAAGAGAAGAGAATTTATTATATTTGTACATATTTGAGCCAAATGAAAGCAGTTTTACCTATATTATGGAGGCAAAGCTAGATACTGATAATTTAGAGAACATTGCAAAGATGGGTGATGTCTATGAATATACGGACTTAGAATACGAGTATTTTGTTGAAGATTGGAAAGCAAAAAAACCATCAGATGAAATTATTTTAGGTGGAAATGATAAGTTTGGATATACAGTTTCAGCATGGGCACCAATTTTTAATAGTCAAGGCGATGTGGTAGCCTATGTTGAAGCCGATTATTCCTTATCTGAGGTTAAATCATTGCTTAATAGATTTGTTTTTCTAATAATGGCAGTAGTTGCTGGAGTAACTATTATAACAACAGCTTTTATGATTTATGCAAATAAAAGAATTATAATTAATCCAATAAGCAAGCTAACGACTAATGCATTAGAATTTGCATCAGGAGAAAAGCTTAAAGAAGTTACAAGCACTATAAAAACCGGGGATGAGATGGAGCTTTTATCCGTAGCCTTTGAAAAAATGGCTATTGATATTGGCAATTATGTAGATAACATTTCAAGAATTACTGCAGAAAAAGAGCGTATAAGTGCCGAACTGGATGTTGCTACAAAGATTCAAGCATCTATGCTCCCTACAGACTTACCTGATTTTTCTTATAGGTCAGAATTTGATATACATGCTTCTATGATTCCTGCAAAAGAGGTTGGTGGAGATTTTTATGACTTTTTCATCATTAATGAAAGATATCTAGGAGTTGTAATAGCAGATGTTTCAGGAAAGGGAGTGCCAGCAGCACTATTTATGGTTATTGCAAAAACACTTATAAAGAATAATGCCCAATACGGGAATGTACCAAAGGAAATATTTGAGACAGTGAATAACCAACTTTGTGAGGGAAATGAAGCAGGTATGTTTGTAACGGCCTTTATGGGTATATTAGATATTGTTTCAAAGAAATTTACCTTTGTTAATGCAGGGCACAATCGACCACTACTTAAGAGGTTAGATGGAGAATTTGAATGGCTTGTAACAAAGCCAGGTTTTGTACTTGCCGGAATGGAGGATATCCCATATAGGCAAGAAGAAATTGATTTAAATAAAGGAGATACTTTATTTATGTACACTGATGGGGTAACTGAGGCTACAAATAACAAAAATGAATTATTTTCAGATGATAGACTTAAGAGTGTTCTAAATAAGAATCAAAATGCAAATCTTGAAGACCTTGTAAATATTGTGAAAAAAGAAATTGATTTATTTGCAGAGGATGCCCCTCAGTTTGATGATATAACAATGCTTGCTTTGAAAATAAATTAATATAATTAACTTACTATGTGACAATGGCTGCAACCATAAATATCTCATTTGTTTATGGTTGCAGTTTGATTTTATTTTATTATATTTCCATTGTCGCAAGTTATAAAGGTGTCCTTTTCATTTTGCTTTGTAATTAAAACAACCTTTTGTTTCCATAGATTATAAATTGATTTTAAGGTTTCATGAGCATAATCAATGTTTAATTCCCTATTATCATAAACATGTTCTAAAGTTAAAGTCTTATCTTTTTTTGACATATCTATAATTCGAATGTATGGAATTGATCCCATCCCTATAGTATCTGCTAAGGTATTTCTTATTTTTTCCCAGCCATCTTCATCTGAAATCTCACTTATTAAATTATTATTGTTGTGTTTTATATATTCAAATAAATTCATCTTCTCACACATTTCAAGAGTAAGGTATCGTCTTATAAATGAAGAATCTCTCTCAAATTCCCTAATTTCGAATATTTTTTCTATTCCAAATCTTTTTTCCAAATCACATAGCATTTCAAATCCAAGGTAGTAGGGATTTAAGCCCCCATGGAGTGGTCTTATTATATCGTTGTGACGTTTTAAGAATTCCAAATGAAGTGATGGAGGTAAGTCCAATTTGTTGAGCAGATGGTAATGCCAGTAGCTTGCCCAACCTTCATTCATTATTTTTGTTTCAATTTGAGGCAGGAAGTATTCGGATTCTTTTCTTACTATCTCAAGTATATTCTTTTGCCAATCCTCCAGCTCACCTTGCTGTATAATAAAATATATTAAATCATCCTCTGGATTTAGGGGTATTTTGTTTATGTCTGGAGGGTCAATTTTTGTATTTGGTTTTAATATATCATGTACTGATGTTAGCTCTTTATAGTTATCCATTAGCATTTGCTTTTGTTTTTCTTCATCTATTCTTTTGAAGTCTACAGTTCTTGATACTTGGTATCTTATGGAATGAGCTGCATTTATTATGGTTTCAACTTCTTCATAGCCGATACTGGGATCATTTATATAATTTTTGACTATATTACTGTGATTTTTAAACATTTCAAAAGTATAGTCGGCATTTGTACCTTCTTTGAACATTCTGTTATTTTTAAAGAAATCATTGTGCCCGTAAACGTGGGCAATAGTAAGTATTTGTAACAATAGGGTGTTATCCTTCATTAAATAGGCCAAGCATGGATTGGAGTTTATTACCATTTCGTAGGGAAGTCCAGTCAAGTTATAATTGTATAGAGTTTTTAGCTTTTCATATTGCTTTCCAAAGCTCCAGTGTGGGTATCTTGAAGGCATTCCTACATAAGCTTCATAACCAAGCATTTCATTGTAATTAACAATTTCAAATTCCTGGGGATAATAAT
>CAZAJU010000065.1:1636-11896 GCA_964485455.1 uncultured Tissierella sp. | reverse complement strand
TAATTGTAGATATTTATGAAAACAACTTATATGATATACAGCTTGAATTATTACATAATTATAAAGAGCTAAATTTAAACCCTATTATAGCCTCAGTTAGAGATAAGAGCAGAATGGATGAGATTATAGGGGCTACCAAACCACAAGTTATTTTTCATGCTGCTGCCCATAAACACGTACCTCTTATGGAAAATAATCCAAAGGCTGCTATAAAGAATAATGTACTAGGAACCTTGAATGTGGTACAAGATGCAGATAAGTATCACGTTGAGAAATTCGTACTTATTTCAACGGATAAAGCTGTAAACCCAACTAATGTTATGGGAGCAACTAAGCGTTTTGCAGAGATGATCATCCAGACCTATAACTCAATAAGCAAAACTGATTATGTAGCTGTTAGATTTGGAAATGTTTTGGGTAGTAATGGTAGTGTTATACCTTTGTTTAAAAAGCAAATAGCTGAAGGTGGACCTGTAACCGTAACTGATGAGAGAATTATTAGATTCTTTATGACTATACCGGAAGCTTGTAATCTGGTTATTGAAGCAGGAGCTATGGCTACCGGTGGAGAGATATTCGTTCTTGATATGGGAGAACCAGTTCGAATAATAGATTTGGCAAGGGATTTAATAAGACTATCTGGGTTTGAGCCTGACGTTGATATTCCAATTCAAATTACAGGATTGAGACCGGGAGAGAAGCTATACGAAGAAATACTGATAGATAAAGACAATATGTTGAAGACAAAGAATAATAAAATATATATTGAAAAGTCAAGGGAATTCAATTATGATATCTTAATGATGGATATTGGTAGAATCGTTAAGAGTATAGAAAATGATAGCATAATGGATATAAAAAATAATTTGGCAAGGATTATACCAAGCTATACACCATATTGTTCAGATAATAATCCTCAAATTAAGGATGCTATACGCAAAGATAAAATAGAATATAACGAGGGACTATGTTCCCCACCTAGTTGCAGCGGTGTGTAGAAACTACAAGCAGTTTCATCGATGCTTAAAAGTAACAGCAAATAGTTGACATAGGAGGAATGAAGTTGGAGGAAATAAGCATAAAGGAGCTCTTTTTCATACTGAGGAAATGGATATGGCTAATCATCGGACTACTAATTATATCCATGGTAATCAGTGGGATAGTTAGCTTTTATGTGTTGGACAAGGAATATCAGGCATTTACTACCCTTATGGTAGGTAAGCCTCAGGATTATAAATCGGATAATACTCTTGAATATAATGATTTGATTTTGAATCAGAAGTTGGTCTCCACCTATGGAGAGCTTATAAAAACCAGAGCAGTATCTGATAAGGTTATCGCCAATTTAAATTTACCCATAAGTTATTCTCAATTTGGCTCTAAGGTAAATGTTAGCTTAGTTAAAGATACAGAGATTATTAAGATACAGGTAACTGATGAAGATCCAGCCTTGGCAGCCGATATAGCAAATGAAACAGCCGAGGTTTTCATGGACACTGTAAAGGAGATAATGAAGGTTGAAAATGTTCAGGTAATAGACCCGGCTCAAGTACCTACCAATCCTATTAGTCCAAGACCATTGATGAATATAGCAATAGCGGGAGTATTGGGAGTTATGCTAGGTGTATTTATTGCATTTATGAAGGAGTTTTTGGATAACTCTATAAAAACACCAGAAGACGTAGAAAAATACTTAGGTGTACCTGTATTAGGTACTATACCATTTGTTGAAGATTAGGAGGTGAATGATGGAGAACGCCAAACTTTTCACGTTAAAAAATCCAAAAAGCTTAGTTTCAGAAGCTTTTAGGACTTTAAGAACGAACATACAGTTTACAAATATTGATAAAAATATAAAGACCCTTGTTGTTACATCTTCAGGTCCTGGAGAAGGAAAGACTACAATTGCATGTAATTTGGCCACTTCCATAGCGCAGACTGAAAAGAGAGTACTTTTGATTGATTGTGATATGAGAAAACCTAGAGTTCACAAGGTATTTGGTATAACAAATCTTGAAGGTCTTACAAATATTCTTATGGGTGAAAAAAAAATATCTGAAGTCGAATTTAGAGGAGATCAAAATATCAAGTCCCTCACAGTACTTACATCTGGCCCAATACCTCCTAACCCAGCTGAACTTTTAGGTTCTAGGAGAATGAGGGACTTTCTTGAAGATATGAGAGACCAGTTCGATATGATAATACTGGATAGCCCTCCTATAAATTTAGTAACGGATAGTGCTGTACTTTCAACTATTACGGATGGTACTATTATGGTAGTTGAGGTTGGGAAAACCGATGTTGAAGCTGCTATAAATGCTAAAGAACTATTAGAAAAGGTAAATGCGAATTTAATAGGTGTAGTGCTCAACAAAATTCCTACAAGGGGTAGGAGCTACTATGACTATAGCTATTATCAATATGAAGATTATTATGAGGATAATAATAAGGGTAAGAGGAAGAAAAGAAGGAGTCGAAGATGATAGATATACATTCTCATATTTTACCTTATATAGATGATGGCTCAAAGGATATGGAAATGTCCCTTAGAATTGCTGAAATATATGTTAAAAATGGAATAGATAAAGTCATCGCTACACCTCATTATATTGATGGTGTTGTGTATAAAACAAATGAGGAGTTGAGGATTAGCCTAGAAGCCCTTAAGAAAGAGCTTGCTAAAGCAGGGAATCCTCTTGAGGTATATACTGGTAATGAAGTATATATAAAGCCTGATCTTATAGATGATATAGAGAAAGGAAAAATTTCTACCCTAAACGATAGTAGATATGTACTGATTGAACTACCTATGAATGAAATTCCAATTTATGTTGAGGAGCTTATATACAATATGTCGGTTAAGGGATATGTTCCTATAATAGCTCATCCTGAAAGATATACAAGAATTTGTGAAGATCCTAATATTCTATATAAATATATCTCTATGGGAGCCTTAGCTCAGCTTAATCTACCAAGCCTTGAAGGTTTATATGGCTCAAGTATAAAAAACACCGCAGAGGTGCTTCTAAAGCACAATATGATACATTTTGTAGGGACTGACAGCCACTCAAATAAACGTAGGGCTCCAGAGGTAGAAGATGCTCTAGATATTCTTTATCAATTAGTTGGAGATGAATATTTTGAGTTACTAACTCAGTACAATCAAGAAAGGGTCCTAAAAGATGAACAAATTGAAATTCTGCAACCAAAGAAGATAAATATAAGAAAAAAGGGTTTTGGAATTTTTGCATTTGCTTTGGAACCCATATTTAAGTTCTAGAAATACGAGTATGTATTAATCGAGGTTCTATACCTCGTATAATTATATAGCTTAAAAAGAAAGGGATGATTAGTGTTATGAAAAAGCTTATGGTTTTAATGCTGTCTTTGTTATTGATAATATCACCAATGACGGCAATGGCAGAAGTTGGGGGGAATGCTAGTCCTGTATTTAGTGATATGCCTGAAGACTGGTCTACTGAGGCACTTCAGCATGCAATTGACAATGGATTATTGACAGGATTTGATGGTAAGATTATGCCTAAGGATAACCTGACAAGAGCACAAATGGCAACTATTATTAATAGAGCATTTGGTGCTACTGAAAAGGCATCTCTTGAAATGTTCGCAGATGTAAAACCGGGGGCTTGGTTTTATGATGAAATGGCTAAAGCCATACAAATGAAGACTTTCAAAGGCGATGGAAACAAACTAAATCCAAATGCTCAAATTACAAGAGCAGAAGCCTTTGTAGTAATTGCAAGAGCCTTGAAGTTAGAAAGTACTGATGTTGCACCTACAGGTTTTAATGACTTAGCAAATATTCCTGAGTGGGCAAAGGGAGAATTATATGCCCTTATAAATTCAGGTTATGTTGCTGGTTCAAACGGTTCCATAAATCCAAAGAACAACATTACAAGAGCAGAATTTGCTAAGGTAATGGACAATATTTTCAAGGTTTATGTTAAAGAAGCAGCGGAATATACTACATTAGAAAATGGTAACGTAATAGTAAATGTACCTGGAGTTACTCTTAAGGATCTTACAATAAGCGGAGACTTAATAGTTGCTGATGGTGTAGGAGATGGAAACCTAATTCTTGACAATGTTAATATCAGTGGAAGAATGGTAGTTAGAGGTGGTGGAGAAAACTCAATTATCATCAAAGGTACTTCCAAAGTAAGCAATCTTATAATAGCCAGAGTAGATGGTGCAGTAAGAATCGTTACTGAAGAAGGCGCAGTAGTTGAGGTTATCAATATAGACGATGGTGAAGACAAGGTAATAATCGAAGGAGCTATAGGACAATTAGATATAGCAGCAGATGTTCCGGTAGTTTTAGCTAATGCTTCTGTAGATTCAGTTACTGTAAGTGCACCAAATGCACAATTAACGGTAAATGAAGGTTCTAAAGTAGAAAGTTTGGTTGTAAGTGAAGTATCTCAAGGCTCTACTATTTCAGTTGCAGGAAGTGTAACTACTGTAAGTGTTGAAGCTCCAAAGGCTACAATTGAAGGAACTGGAGAGGTAAAAGAAGTTGTAGTAGCAGCAACATCTAGTGATACATCCATTACAACACCAAGTACAAAGATTACTACAGAAGAAGGTGCAACTAATATCACAGGTACCGGTGGAGTAGTAATCCCAGAAGGAACTACAGCAAATAACAACCAAGATACAAGCAAACCAGCTGCAGTTGTAGAAGAACCAAAGACTAGTACAGGTGGCGATAGAGATGGAAGTACGCCTTTAAGACTAGAATCTGCTTGGTTAGGTGGAGTGAAACAAGCTGTTAATGGAAATGAAATAACTGTAAACTTTACATTAGGTACTATACCGGGGAAAATTGAAGCTGTATTTAATAAGAGTGTTACCATAACAGGAGTTTCTTCAAATAAGGTTTCAGGTACATTAACTAAAGTAGAAGAAACGATAGAAAACAGTCTACCATCAACATCTTCAACATTAACTTTATCAATATCAAAAGTTATTACTCAGGCTCACCTAGATACATTTGGTGACGTAGTCTATGTATCAGTTAGAGACAACGATGGTCAAACAGAGACATTCACTATTTATATTAACAAATAAGTAATTATAAGAATGGACAAGGGAAGCCTTGTCCATATACAAATCCCTATCATATCAATTATTGATATAATAGGGATTTTTCTTGCGCTCCTAAGCAGCATATAAATGCTTAAATGTTTTAAATATTCATGTATTGTCTATTACAGGTAAATATTGTATAATACTATTAATTTATGGATGATATAGAACATAAGCTAAGTATGTTTCTCTATTAGACAAAAACTATATTGACTGGAGTGATGGAATGAAAAAAGTATTTTATATATTAGTGGCTCTGATATTAGTATTTAATCCAGTTAATGCATCCTTTGCGGCAGCAAATGATGTTTCAGCAGAGGTAAAAAGCCTAAATATTAATAATCAAAAAAAGAATGTAAATGTAGTAACAGTAAACTTAAATAGCACAGATATTAGCCTAGAGGTAGTAACTGCTAATAATGGAGTGCATGGTTCGGAGAATTTTCGCTCCATTATCAATAGAAAACAACCAATAGCAGCAATTAATGCAAACTTCTTCGATGTCTACAGTTCTCTTGAGCCATATGGCTCTATCATTAAGAATAAGCAGTTTACTTATCTTGAAGGAGAAAACACATCTCTTGTAATAAAAGAAGGAAACAAGGTAGCAATGGATCGCTTTAAGTCTTCTATAAACGGATACTTAGACGGAAAAACTGAAAATCAATGGAATAATGCAACTCAGTCAATGGATTTTAATACTTTCAGTATTTGGTATGTGAACAACCTTCCAAAGGATAATACGGGAGTTTATTTATATACCCCTGCAAGAGCTACTAGTATTTGGCTAAGCACAGGTACTGCTATTGAAGTCATTGAAAACAAGGTAACAAGGGTATTAAAGAATCCACAAAAGACTATGATTCCTCCTAATGGGTATATTATCTATTATGGACAATATGCAGCTGATGATAATTATATCAATGCTAGATTTAAGCCAGGAAGAACTGTAAGCTTTAGCTATCAATTGATAGCATCAGTTGAAAATGCAGTGACACAATCCACTGCTCCTGTAGCATTATCTGCAAAGCAAACTAAGTTGTTTGGTAGTCTTGATAAGAAGACAAAGAATAACTGGAATAATGCAAAGAATGATATGGATTTTAATATCTTCAATATCTGGTATATTAATAGTAAGCCTATGGATTCTTCCGGAGTTTATCTATATACACCAGAGAGAGGAAGTGGTTTTACTGTACCTGAGGGAAAGGCAGTAACTGTTATAAATGGAGCAGTATCAAAGGTTGAATTAAAAACCACTTCAATTAATATTCCTCCTAATGGATATGTAATTTACTATGGTAAGGATGCTGCTAATGATGAATACATTACAAAGCGATTTACCGTCGGAAGAACAGTGGATTTCTATCATGAAGCAACTTTAAAACTGGATACTGAGAATATAATTAAACAAGCTGTAGCAAACAATAGTGCCGCCTTGGCCCAGCCAATTGCGACTCTATCTTCAGCAGGAATAGATTTAAATACAGCTGAGTATATGCTTTCAGCAGGACCATTTTTGGTTAAGGATGGGAAGCCTATTGCTAATGCATTAGCTCAAGGCTTTACAGAAAGTAAGATAACCATAAACAGAGCTCAAAGGTCAGCTATAGGTATTACTAAGGATAATAAATTAAAGCTTGTAACTGGCAGCAATTTAAATATGGATGAATTAGCTCAAGTGATGATTTTACTTGGATGCGACAGAGCAATGAACCTGGATGGAGGTGCTTCATCAGCACTTTATGCGAAGGGAAAGATAATTACTACCCCTGGAAGAAATCTAAATACGGTATTAATCATAAAGGATAAAAGTGTGAAGTAATGAAAATCCCTATTATACATTGATATAATAGGGATTTTCATATTTCATAGAGTTCTTGCGTTTCAACTTTTTACTTTTGGTACATATATATTAATCTAGGGTATTAATATTATCAGATAGCTAATGAAGGGGTGACATACTTGACTCGGGACACATTGATTAGTATAGAAAATGTTAGCAAGATATATGAAATGGGAGAAATTATAGTTCCTGCTATTAAGCATATAAATCTTAAAATACATAGGGGAGAATTTGTAGCGATTCTTGGTCCCAGTGGCTCTGGGAAAAGTACACTTCTTAATATTATAGGTGGTATGGATACTCCGACAGAAGGCAAGGTAATCATGGATGGGGAAGATATCATAGGCTTTAATGAAAAGAAGCTTACTTTCTACCGTAGGGATAAAATAGGCTTTGTATTTCAATTTTATAATCTAATGGGAACCCTTACTGCTAGGGAAAACGTTGAATTGGCTACAGAAATCTGCAAAAATGCCCTTGATGTAGATGAGGTCTTGGATACAGTAGGTCTTGAAGAAAGAAAAAACCACTTTCCATCTCAGATGAGTGGTGGAGAGCAGCAGAGAGTTGCCATAGCAAGAGCTGTAGCCAAGAATGCAGACCTGCTACTTTGCGATGAGCCTACGGGGGCTCTTGATTTTGAAACTGGGATTAAGATATTGGCATTACTTAAGGATATAAATGAAAAATATAATAAAACCGTTGTGATTATTACCCATAATGTTCCAATAGGGGAAATGGCTGATAGGGTAATTAAGATGAGAAGTGGTGAGATTATAGAAGATTATATTAACGAAGCTCCTGTGCCTCCGGAAAGGATTGAATGGTAATGAAGAAGCTAAATACGAAGTTAATTCGTTCCATTAACAATACCAAGGGTCAATTTATATCCATTACCATAATGATAATTTTAGCTATTACAATATATATTTCCTTGAGTATGGTGGGGGACAATCTGTACAACTCCATATTTTATTATTATGAGATTACAAATTTTGGAGATGTATTTGTAGAAGTGTCTAGGATACCAAAGGCTGCTATTGATAAGTTAACCTCTATAGAGGGTGTAGAGATGGCCCAGGGTAGAATAAGCGGAAATGTATCATTACGTGTTGAAGACCCTGGTGAAAAGGTCAATGTAAGGATAGTATCCCTTCCAAATGAGGTTTCGAAGATAAACGACCTTTATACTTTGGAGGGACAAGAGCTGGAAAATAGACCTCGTGCCACAGTAGTATTGAAACAATTCTATGATGGCAGGAATATGCAGCTTGGAGATATGCTTACACCATATATAGGTGGTGTGGAATATCCACTTGAAATTATAGGGGTTGTTGGGAGTCCTGAATATATTTATTTAATGGAAAATGAGCAGACCTTGGTGCCTGTACCTGAGAAGTTTGGAATATTATTTGTTTCTGAGGAATTTGCGCAGATGGCCTTTGGGTATGGGGGTAGCTACAATGAAGTTATTGTCAAGGTAAATGAAAACCATCTAAATAGGCTCGACAGTATAGTGGATGAAATTGAAGATGAGTTGGAAAGATATGGCGTTAAACGAATTATTAAGAGGGAAGATCACCTAAGTCATAGTGTAATGATGCAGGAAGTAGAGTCCTTACAAACTATGACTAAAGCTATTATTTTCTTGTTTTTAATGGTTGCAGCTATTATTATTAATATTATGCTTTCAAGGATGGTGAAGAAAGATAGAACATACATCGGAGTAATGAAGGCAATTGGCTATACGAACAATAATATACTGATGCATTATGCAAAGTACTCTATACTGATGGGGCTCATGGGGGCTATTATTGGGATTTTACTTAGTATCCCTCTATCCAAGGTTTTTACGGATATGTATATTCTTTATATGAATATTCCGGTTTTTCAAATGAAGCTATATTATAGGTATTTCATCCTTGGAGTACTTATAACCTCTGGATTTAGCGTAGTATCAGGCTTGCTTGGGGCTAGAAGTGTTTTGAATATTTCTCCTTCTGAGGCTATGAGACCAGAAATGCCTAAATCCGGAAAGAGAATATGGTTAGAGAAGTTTAAAGCAATCTGGAAGAGGATTTCATTTAGCTGGAAGATGGTCTTTAGAAATATTTCAAGAAATAAGAGAAGGTCTGCATTCCTGGTTTTAGGTATCTCATTGACCTTTGCCATAACCATAGTGCCTATATATTTGACAACTGTTTTTAATATTATGTTTGATGAGCAGTATGGAGAATTTCAGACCATGGACTATAATATAGATTTTTCAACTCCGATGAATAAGGATGTAATTTTAGGAGTTTCACAACTTATGGATATTGAGTATATGGAGCCTAAGGTAGAGATTCCACTTGAGCTTAAGAGAGGCTGGAGGAAAGAGACCACAAGCACTATTGCTATCCCTAGAGATACAGAGCTATTTAATTTCGAGAACCAAGCGGGAATAGATATTCAACTGCCTAGATATGGAATAGTTCTTTCCGAAATATTGGCCAACTCTTTAAATGTTAAGGTGGGGGATGAGTTAGTAGTAGATAGCTATTTTGGGGATAAAGATGAGAAGACCTTAATAGTAAAGGGCATAACTAAACAATATCTAGGTAGCAATGCCTACATGAGCCTAGAGCAGATGTATGATTTACTAGAAGAAAGGGATTTTGTTACCGGAATCCTTATAAATTCAGAGGATGATGTGGTGGCTAAGCTTAAGGATATAAAGAACATTCGACAGATTCAGTCTATCGAGGATATGAGAAATAGTTTGTTGGAGTTCATGGATATGATGCTAGCTTCTGTAGGTGTTATGATGATATTTGGTGGTGTGTTGGGATTTGCCATAGTATACAACATTACTATTGTGAGTATTAATGAAAGAATAATGGAGTTTTCTTCCTTGAGGGTGTTAGGCTTTGAAAACAAACAAATATATAGGTTGATTACTAGGGAAAATGGTCTGATGACCTTCCTTGGTATTTTATTAGGAATTCCTTTAGGCTATGGAATGCTAGTAGGATTATCCAAAGCTGTCTCGACTGATATATATAGCATACCTGTGATGATAGAGCCTATGTCTTATTTGGTTTCGGGAATTGCTACATTGATATTTGTAATCATAGCTCAATTGGCTACCATCAGGAAAGTCCATAATATCAACTTTATGGAAGCTTTAAAGAATAGAGTATCGTAAACAGTGAACAACTAACAGTGAACAGTGAACAACGAGAAGAAGTAAGAGGGAAGAGGTAAGAGGTAAGAGGTAAGAGGGAAGAGGGAATAATGAACAACGAACAACTAACAGTGAACAG
>CAZAJU010000065.1:0-1536 GCA_964485455.1 uncultured Tissierella sp. | reverse complement strand
TAAGAGGTAAGAGGGAAGAGGGAATAATGAACAACGAACAACTAACAGTGAACAGCGAGAATAAGTTAAGAGTTAAGAGGCTTCTAGTATGGGAATTTGACAATAGAAATCCGCTAAGAATTCTACCAAGTCCTGCAAATGTTCGCTAAATTTACATTATCAAATTCTTTAAAAACAACTTTTTCAAGTTACAAATAATTTATATGAAATAAACAACTTCAAGAATCTCGAGTATAGGGGTGAATCTTAGTATGAAAAAGAAAATTTTAATTTCAGCTATATTAATAGTAGCTTTAGCTGGTGGGGGATACTTTGCTTATACAGCTCAAAATAAAGGCCTTGAGGTTAATACTGGAGTGGTTTCACGGGGGGATATAGCTTCTTATGTTGAGGAGATTGGTGAGGTAAAGGTTAAGGAAAGTATCAATATATATTCTCCGACTTCAGGCAAGGTAACGGAAGTATTTTTTGATGTTGGAGACTCCGTAAAAGAAGGAGATATACTTGTAAAGCTAGATGGCGATGATATTAATAAGATGATAAGGGAGTTGGATGCACAAAGATCAATAGTAGTCGCTCAATTAAATGAGGCCAAGGAGCCAGTAGATGCAAATAGAATTCAAAAGCTTAATATAGAGATAGAGGATATCCAAAAGAGAATTGAAGCTGCCGAAGATGATGTAAAGGATAGCAAAGTATTAAATAGCATAGGAGCATTGAGTGATAGTGAAGTAGAAGCAGCGGAGAGAAACTTGGATTTGGAAAAAAGTAGCCTTGAACAGGCTAAGTTGGATTTAGAATTATTGAAGAAGCCTGTATCTGCTAATCGTTTAGCTCAGTATAGGGCTCAGCTAAAACAGATTGATGTACAAAAGGAAAGCTTGAGGGATTCCAGTAAGGATTTCACTATTTCCTCCTCTATAGCAGGAACTCTGTTTTTAAAGGATGTAGAGGTAGGAAGCTACCTACAACCTGGAATGCATATTATGGAAATTGGAAATACGAATGATATGTATATAGAAAGTGAAATATTAGTAGGTGATATTTCAAAGATAAAAGTAGGCTCAGAGGTAAAAATATCAAGTGATGATTTAGGTTTAACTGACCTCAAAGGAGTAGTTTCTAAAATTCATCCAACAGCATATAGCAAAATATCGGATTTAGGTATAGAACAGAAGAGAATCAAGGTTGAAATTCAAATGGAGGATGCAAATCCTAATCTTAGGCCAGGATATGAGCTGGATATAAAGATTATTTTTGAAAAGAATGAAGACACCTTATTAGTTCCTGAGAATGCGGTCTTCGAAATGGATAAAAAAGATTATGTATTTATAGTAATAGAAGGCAAGGCTGTCTTAAGAGAAGTAAAAGTTGGAATTGAAAGCCAGAAACAGATTGAAATATTGGATGGGTTAAAGGAAGGAGATAAGATTATATTATCCCCTGATAATGAATTGGAAGATGGGATAAAGGTAAAAATGTAACCCCTATGTAACCCTATATTATCAGGCTTTTGATAATATAGGGTTATCTTAG
>CAZAJU010000064.1:9595-12076 GCA_964485455.1 uncultured Tissierella sp. | reverse complement strand
CCTATCATCATTGTGATCAAGCTAGTATACGAATTAAAGAGCGCCATATTGATTCTTTGTACCACTAGGAGGATTTTTAAAAATTTATTCTTCCGGAGGAAACCACTTTATTGCAGTTGGCGAAGTAGTTAATGTATGCATCCCTGTTCCTATCCCAGTAACTACTCCATCAGAAACAATTTTACTACCAATAGCACTCCAAGTATATAAAACCCCATTTAATACGTTAATTACAGTAGCTGATACAAGTATTAATAATGCTTTTTTATTTAATAAGAAAGTAGAACTTTCTTATTAAATAAAAAAAGCTATTAAAATATAATAGCTTTTCCTAACTTATTATTTATGCTAACTCTAATGCAATCTCCATCATCTTTGTAAAGCTTTTTTCCCTTTCCTCAGCCGTAATAACCTGGTTGTTTACTATGGAATCTGAAACCGTAAGGATAGCCAGAGCATTTACTCCTGCTCTAGCTGCATTACAGTAAAGGGCAAAGGCCTCCATTTCAATAGCCAGAACTCCCATAGCAGCCCATCTTTCAACTTCTGTTGTATCAGCTGAATAAAAAATATCGCTTGAAAGAATATTTCCTACTGTCACATGGGTCCCCTTTTCGTCTGCTACCTTCTTGGCCTTCTCCAATATTTCAAAGGATGCAGTGGCAGAGTAGGTTCCAGGCAGATTATATTGAAGAGCATAATTGGAATTTGTACTCGCTCCGATTCCAAGGATTACATCATACAACTGCAAATCCTTCTGAATAGCTCCACATGATCCAATCCTTATAAGGTTCTTAACTCCATAGAAATGTATTAGCTCATAAGAATAAATACCAATAGATGGCACTCCCATTCCAGTTCCCATAACTGAAATTTTCTTACCTTTAAAGGTACCAGTATAGCCAAACATATTTCTTACACCGTTAAATTGAACTACATCTTCAAGAAAATTTTCCGCAATAAACTTTGCTCTTAAGGGATCCCCCGGAAGTAAAATAGTTTCAGCTATATCCCCCTTATTCGCTGCGATGTGTGGCGTTGCCATAAAAATTCCTCCTTTTGTTTTACTATTCTTCACTCTTACCTCTTACCTGTTTTTCCGTTGTTCAGTGTTCACTGTTCAATCTTAACTCTTACCCCTTAACTATTGCCTAATTTCCTAGCTTTCCTATGCTCCTCAATCATCATATCCAAAATTTCTGTTTCATTATACATCTTATATATAAATCTTGCGATAATCTCTGCACCTTTATTGATTGCATCATGGGTTTTTTGACTCTTCATTGAATTTGCAAATTCTACTGTATGAATCCCATAGTCCTCACCAATACTTAGATAAGGCTGAAGAACAGGACAGACATAATCAACATTTCCTATATCCGAAGATCCTCCTATTGTATTTCTACAATCAATAGTCTCTATTCCAAGTTCATTATATATGCCCTCAAGGACACCCGTTCCTACTTTGTTTTCTATTTGCTCGTTATATTTTTCGCCTCTTTGGCTTATCTTAAGAGTTGTTCTTGTAGCTAATGCTGCGGCTCTTGCACAATCCATAACCCACTCACTAATATGGTCAAGGTATGCCCTTTCTTCACTTCTAACATTAAATTCTGCCATAGCATAATTAGGTACTATATTAGCTGCTTCTCCACCCTTCTTAATTGCCCCATGAATTCTTACATCCGGTTTAACATGCTGTCTCATCATATCAACAGCATCAAATAATAATCTCAAAGCATTGAGAGCATTATTTCCTTCCCATGGCTTGGCAGCTGCATGAGCAGGTTTACCAAAGAACTCAAATTCGTAGGCATCAAGAGCAAGACTTTTACTGAACATATAGCTATTATTACTCATGTGAATCATAATAGCAAAATCATATCCATTAAAAACTCCATTGTTGGCCATAACTACCTTAGCTCCTGCCATTTCTTCATCAGGAGTTCCGATTATATCGATTTGGGCATCTATCCTATCCTTAATATCATTTAATAAAAGCCCTGCCAATAAAGAAATAGAACCGCTGGCACAATGCCCACATGCATGTCCCAATCCTCTCAATGCATCGTATTCAACTAATATTGCAGCCTTTCTATTCTTACCTTTATTGATAGTAGCTTTAAATGATGTTTCAATCCCTGCAAAAGGATATTCAACCTCCAAACCCTTTTCCCTTAAAAGCTCCACTATCTTTCTAGATGTATTGAATTCTTGTCCGCTAATTTCAGGATTATCCGCCATATAATCATTTAATCCCAATACATCATCGAAATGTTTTTCAATAACCTCCTTGAACATCATAGACCTCCCTTGTCAATTATATTTTTAAGTAACAGAAGAAATTGAGATGCAATTTCATCACACAACTGAAACGATGTGGGTGATTAGGACATAGACACCTCGTTAAAATTTAAAACAAAGCTGTATTTTTAATCTCTTTATCAGTATTAGCAAGACATTTATGAGTTATGAAGGCAG
>CAZAJU010000064.1:0-9495 GCA_964485455.1 uncultured Tissierella sp. | reverse complement strand
AAAAAAGACATACCCTTCTAGACAGTATTATACCAGTCTTTATCGAGTATGTCCTTAAATTTTAAATTTATTTAGCTCTTATTACTTCTACTTCATATCCATCTGGATCAGTTAGAAAATAGAACTTTGGAGGGCTTCCAGGAAGTCCCATCAACTCTGTAACCTCATAACCCATTTCTATATGCTTTTCTCTTGAAGCTTCTAAATCTGTAGATGAAACTGCAAGATGGCTATATCCATCCCCTATTACATAAGGTTTCTCAGGATTGTAGTTATAAGTTAATTCAAGTTCGAAATTTTTATCAGCGTCACTTAAATACACTAAAGTAAATTCATCTTCTGGATAATCTAATCTTTCAGTTTCCACTAGACCTAAGGCATTTTTATAGAAATCCACAGATTTTTCCAAATCCATGACCCTTATACAACTATGCAATAACTTATATTCCATAATCTACTCCTCCTATTCAAGTCTCAATAATAATTCCCCACCTGCTACCATCTGTCCTTCTTTAATAGAAACAGACTTAACAACTCCATCTATAGAAGAAGTTACACTTGTTTCCATCTTCATAGCCTCAACAATTGCTACTGTTTGGTTTGCAACAACTGTATCTCCTGCTTTTACTAGGACCTTTGCAACCTTACCAGGTATATTTGCTCCTATTTCCTTAGGATCATCAGGGTCTGCGAACTGCTTTTCAACAGCATCAACTGCTGCATGGCTCTTCTTATCCTTTATCTTAACAGCTCTTGTGCTGTCGTTTACTTCAAATAATAAAACTCTGTTACCTTCATTATCTACATTGCCTATTTCAAGAAGTCTTATAATCAATATCTTTCCTTCATCAATATGAACTTCTGCAGTCTCTCCTACTTTCATACCGTAGAAGAATACATGACTATTCATTCTAGTGAAGTCTCCATCTTTCTTAATCTTATCCAAATAATCCTCAAATACCTTTGGATACATTAAATAGGACATAACTTCTGTATCAGCAAATTCCCTCTTGTATTTAGTTTCCAAGTATACTTTAGTCTTATCAAGGTCTTCAGCTGGCAATAGCTCTCCTGGTCTTACTTTTATAGGCTTCTTATCCTTTAATATGATGCTTTGTAACTCCTTAGGGAATCCTCCCTCAGGCTGACCCATCATACCTTCGAAATATGAAACGATAGAATCAGGGAATGCCATATCCTTGCCCTTTTCATATATATTGTTTCTATCAAGGTCATTTTGAACCATGAATATAGCCATATCTCCAACAGCCTTAGAAGACGGAGTAACCTTTACAATATCTCCAAGCATATCATTTACTTCCTTGAACATATCCTTAACCTCATCAAACTTATGTCCAAGACCAAAGCTTTCTACCTGAGGTTTAAAGTTGGAATACTGTCCACCAGGAATCTCATATTTATAGATAGAAGCAGAACCTGACTTAAGTCCTGATTCAAATTGAGCATAATAAGGTCTTACACTTTCCCAGTACTCGGAAATCTTCTCTAAATCATCAAGGTCAAGACCTGTTTCTCTATCTGTATTTTCAAGCGCTGCAACTACAGAGTTTAGCGCAGGTTGACTTGTAAGTCCTGACATGGAGTTAAAAGCAGTATCAGCGATATCTACACCTGCAGCAGCTGCCATCAATACAGTAGCCACTCCATTACCACTAGTGTCATGAGTGTGAAGGTGAATAGGAATGCTGATTTCATTCTTCAATGCTCTTATAAGCTTATCTGCAGCCTTTGGCTTTAGAAGGGATGACATATCCTTAATAGCTAAAATATGAGCACCAGCTTTTTCTAATTCCTTTGCCATTCTTACATAGTAATCCAAGCTGTATTTGTCACGCTTCTCATCTAAAATATCTCCTGTGTAGCAGATACATGCTTCAGCGATTTTTCCAGTTTTTAGGACTTCATCTATGGCTATCTCCATTCCCTTTATCCAGTTCAAGGAGTCGAATATTCTAAATATGTCTATTCCATTTTCTGCAGACTGTTTAATCATTTCCCTTACTACATTATCAGGATAGTTCTTATATCCAACTGCATTTGCTCCTCTAAATAGCATTTGGAATAATATGTTAGGAATCTTCTTTCTAAGTAATTGAAGTCTTTCCCAAGGGGATTCATTTAAGAATCTATAAGCAACGTCAAAGGTTGCTCCTCCCCACATCTCTAAAGAGAACAGGTCATTGGCTAGAACTGAAGTCGCCTTTGCAATATTTAGCATATCTGTAGTTCTTACTCTAGTTGCAAGTAAGGATTGATGAGCATCTCTCATAGTAGTATCTGTGATTAATAACTTCTTCTGATCCTTAATCCACTTAACTAAACCTTCAGGGCCTTCTTCATCCAAAATCTGCTTAGTACCCCTTTGAACCTCTGGTCTTTCTACCTTTGGAATCTTAGGCACATCAAAGTCAGCCTTAACGCCACCTGTTTCATTTACTACCTTTTCGCCTATATAGTTTAAAACTTTAAGCTCTATATCAGACTTAGTAGTTATATCAAATAATTCAGGATTTAAAGTTAAGAAGCCTGTGTTACACTTACCACTTAAAAACTCCTGGTTGCGTAAAATATTAATCAATAGAGGTATATTAGTCTTAACTCCTCTAATAGTTGTTTCTTTTAATGCTCTTATTTGCTTTTTAGCTGCATCCTCAAAAGTTCTTGAATATGAAGTTACCTTTACTAAAAGGCTATCATAATATGGAGATATATTAGCTCCTGTAAATCCGCTTCCTCCATCAAGTCTTATACCATAACCAGAGCCTGTTCTATAGGTATCTATAATACCTGTATCAGGAGCAAAGTTATTTAGAGGATCCTCAGTAGTTACTCTACATTGAATTGCAAAACCTCTTGGAGATATGTCATCTTGACTATTTATTCCAATTTCAGGAGAATTCAAAGCGTAACCTTGCGCTATAAGTATTTGAGATTGAACTATATCAATACCTGTAACCATTTCACTTACAGTATGCTCTACCTGAATTCTTGGGTTTACCTCAATAAAATAATGATTTCCATTACTATCTAATAAAAACTCTACAGTACCTGCATTACTGTAGCTAATGGACTTGCAAATTTTTACTGCATCATCACATATGGCCTTTCTTTGGGCTTCAGTAATTCCAAAAGCAGGAGTGAATTCAACTACCTTTTGATGTCTTCTTTGAATTGAGCAATCTCTTTCATATAGGTGAACTATGTTACCATGGGTATCTCCCAGAATTTGAACTTCAATATGCTTTGGTTTATCTAGGTATTTTTCAATGAAAATATCATCGATACCAAATGACTTTCTAGCTTCGTTTTTTGCATTATGGAATTCTTCTATTAGGCTATTTACATCATAAACAACCCTCATCCCTCTTCCACCGCCACCTGCAGAAGCCTTAAGGATTACCGGGTAACCACTAAACTCGGCAAATTGCTTTGCTTCCTCTTCTGATGATACAGCCTTATCGATTCCAGGTATCGTAGGAACCCCTACTTTATTAGCTACGATTTTAGACTTAATCTTATCTCCAAGCTGATCCATCATTGTATAATCTGGTCCTATAAATACAATGCCTGATTCCTTACACTTCTTTGCAAACTCTGTGTTCTCAGCTAAAAATCCATAACCTGGGTGAATAGCATCTACTCCCTTTTTTAAGGCAAGTTTTATAATCTCATCAATATTAAGATAGGCTTCAATAGGACCCTTATTCTTTCCTACAAGATATGATTCATCTGCCTTTGTTCTAAAAAGAGAGTTCTTATCCTCTTCAGAATAGATTGCAACACTTCTAATTCCAAGCTCTGCACAAGCTCTAATTATACGTATAGCGATTTCGCCTCTGTTTGCGACTAGAATCTTCTTAAACTTCATTACCAACGACATCTACTCCTTCCACATTCCAATTTATCACAATCGAACTTCATATCATGCAATTACAACAGCTAACAGTTCCTTGAATGAGATTATTAGCTCTTGAAATTGTATGTATTCAGTTCTCTAATTGGTATATAAGTATATATATTATATCAGTTTTTTAGACTTTTCAAGTAAATTTTATCAGTTTAATGCAATTTCCATTTAGATATATTTCATTTTCACAAATATTCTTATCATCATCTATCTTTAATATTTTCGTATGGGTATATTTTCATATCAATGGTATAATAATTATATTACTACTTGCGAGGTGACTTATGAAAAAAATAGGTCTAAAATATATATTCATAGTATTAACTTTAACTTTTGCATTATTAATAAGTATAAATCTTGACCGAATTAAATTTGGATTAGGATTGATTGATATATACAAAAATAATATCACTGAAAATCCACAAGTTAATAATGATAGCCCGAATAACTCTAGATCTATTCCTCTGGATAACCCCCTAGATAAAATAATAAATGAATCTGATACCAACCCTGTAGAAAATATAACCTCCAATGAAGCTATTATTTCTCCTGATAGTGAGGCAGAAGTTCCAGACAAGAAAAATGATGAATCAATAGTAGAAAAACCTATTGAGAAATCTGAAAAGACCATTACTGAAAAATACAACAAAGAGTTTATAAAGCTTCAAGTTGAATTTGAAAGTGAATTAAATGGCCTTATTAATTCTGCCTTTGCAGAATATTCCTCGGGACATAGTTCGAAATCAGAGCTAGCTTCTAAATATTTAGACAAGGGAGTGGCTATGGAAAAGTCTGCAGACTCTAGATTTTACTCTCTCCTAAGAAGCTATGAAAATGAACTTAAAGAAAATGCATTCTCTACTTCCATAGTAAAAGAAGTAGAGAACTACTATGAATCCTTTAAGAAGGATAGGAAATCAAGTATTATCTCCAAAGGAATGGAAATGGTTAAAAAATAGATTCCTATACCTAATAGAATTCTCCAACTTCCGTTGAAAAATACCTTTTAAGGTCATATGGTACATATGTACCCTTATCGGTTACCACACCGCTAACTAAATGAGGAGGGGTGATATCAAAGGATGGATAATATCCCTTTACCCCTTCTAATGTGTTTCTCAATCCTCTTATTTCAATTACCTCTTTTGGATTTCTTTCCTCTATAGTTACATTATCTATAGTAGTGAAATCTGGAATTCCCGTAACAAAATATGGAATTTCATGATACTTGGCTAATATGGCTATTTGGTATGTTCCAACCTTATTTACAACATGTCCATCCATACATATTACATCTGCTGCCGATGTAAATAAATCAATCTTCTTATTTGCCATTACAAAGCCCACCATATTATCAGTTATAACCGTAGTATCAAAGCCTTGATCATAAGCTACACTGGCAGTAAGTCTAGCCCCTTGAAAAAAGGGCCTAGTTTCTGGCACAAATAATCTAATATCCAAATTTCTTCTCTTTGCAACTCTTAGCATCATTCCTACTATAGTTTCTCCAAAACACTGAGTTATGATATTGCCCTTTTGAGGGAAAAAATCCACAAGATTTTCTCCTACAATTTCCATTATTGAATATCTTCTATTGAGAGAATCTATAGTTCTATTAAATATTGCTTCATCTACAGGTCTTCCCTCTATCATTGCTTCTTTTGCAGCCTTTAAGCAACCTTCAGTAACTATTTCCATCCTCTTTGTTGTAGTCGGCCTGGCATGTGACAGGGTATATGCAGCATCTTCAAGGTAGGATATCATATTGACTCTATCTAAATTCCTACTTTCATAAGCAGCTAATGCCATTCCCATCCCTGCCGCCGTAAATGGCCCAGCGCTTTGAGTAACCATATCCCTAATAGCATTTGCAACCTCTTTGTGATGTTTACAAGTTACAAATTCTATTTTAGTGGGATAAATTCTTCTATCAAGAATTTTAACCGCTCCATTTTCATACCAGGCTACATTCTCATACCTTAGCATAAAAGCTAAGCCATTATCATTTCTTATCATATATATCCCTCATTATATCAATTCTGATAATATTCTATTCTTAATCCTATTAGCTTCATATACTGTCTTTTCAACATCAATATTAAATAATTCTTTATTTTTATATACTACCTTACCATCTATCATTGAAAGACAGATGTCTTCTGATGAAGCAGAATAAACTATATTAGCCAGAACGTCAAATACAGGTTGTAAATGAGGCTTATCCATATCTACAACTATTAAATCTGCTTTATAGCCAACTTTAATCATTCCACAATTATTTCTACCTTGTGAAATAGCACCATTTATTGTTGCCATCTTCAAGATTTCTGCAGGTGGCAAGAACTCCGGATCTAAATTTACACCCTTATTTATCATAGAAGCTAAATGAATCTCCTCCATAAAGTTCAAATTATTATTGGAAGATGCTCCATCGGTTCCCAATCCTACTCTAATACCTTTATCCAGCATCTCTTTAACAGGAGCAAATCCGCTACCTAGCTTAATATTGCTAGATATATTGTGTGCAGGAGTTACATTTCTTTCCTTAATTATATTAAAGTCGTCTCCTTCAATCCAAACGCAATGTGCTGCTACTGTCTTTTGATCTAATAAGCCACATTTTTCTAAATATGCAATTGGCGTAAGTCCATGTCTCTGTTTACATTCCTCATGCTCCCTCATGGTTTCAGAAACATGTGTATGGACAATCAGGTCATTCTCCTTTGCAAATTCAGCTACTTGACGAACAAAGGCTTCATTTGATGTATATTCCGCATGAAGAGAAGCGTCAATTCTTATCCTGCCATTAAGGAATTTATTGTATTTATTAGCCATCCTGTAGGAATCCTTATAAGCCTTTAAATCCCTAAAATCGGGGGTATCAGGATTAAAGGTTGAACCATGGGAAATATTTCCCTTAAGCCCACTTATTTCAACAGCTCTTATTATGTCCTCGATGAAGAAATACATATCCGTAAAGGATACTACCCCACTTTTTATAAGTTCTATTGCTCCCAGCATGGTTCCCCAATAACAGTCCTCACCAGTTAATTTTGCTTCAAAAGGAAAAACTTTTTCAAAGAGCCATCTCTGAAGGGGAAGCCCTTCACCATATCCTCTCAATAGGGTCATTGGAATATGGCAGTGAATATTATAGAATCCAGGTAGTAGTACCTTATTCTTTCCATCATATACCTCACCTTTATAATCCTTGGGCTCTTCAGCACCTATATAGGTTATCAATTCATCTTCTGTTACTAAATTCATATTGGTCTTAATCTTAAAATCCTCATCAACTAAGGTTATATTTTTAAATAACATAAATTTCTCCCTTCTAAATTTCCTTTATAATTTCCTTCAAGAGTTCTTTAAATCTCATAGCAGATTCACTAGCAGTTTCATCTACCTCTTCTGCAGTTACTGGCTGGTCTAAAATACCTGCTGCCATATTTGTCATAAGAGAAAGTCCTAGAATCTTAATTCCACAGTGACTGGCAGTAATAACTTCCGTTACAGTAGACATACCTACTGCATCCCCTCCAAGGATTCTAATAGCTCTAATCTCAGCAGGTGTTTCAAATTGAGGTCCTGGAGTGAAGTAGTAAGTTCCTTCCTTAATATCTAGCCCTATTTTATCTGCACTTGCCTTGGCTAATGAAATCAAAGCCTTATTATATACATTAGACATATCATTAAATCTAGGTCCAAACTCATCTATATTAGCTCCTCTTAAAGGGCTTGCACCCATAAGCTTTATATGATCTTTTATAATCATAATATCTCCAGGCTTAAATGATGTATTTACAGCTCCAGCAGCATTGGTTAATATAGCAGTCTCAACCCCTAACAATCTAAACACTCTAATAGGTATAACCAGCTGTTCAAATTCATAACCCTCATAATAGTGGAATCTTCCAGACATACAAACTACCTTCTTACCATGCAGGTCTCCAATTATTAGTTTTCCCGCATGCGAATCTACTGTAGAAATTAAAAAATTAGGAATATCCTTATAATCTATAGTTATAGGGTTTTCAATCTCCTCAGCAAGAGTTCCAAGACATGATCCCAAAATTAATGCCAAATCCACCTTATATCCAATTTTTGACTGTATGTAATCTGCACTCTTCTTAAAATATTCATAGTTGAATATTTGTTTCATAATTTCCTCCTTGCGCTTCTTTCTTTATAAATCCTGGGAATATCTCTACTAAACTAAGGTATCAGAAGACATTCCATAACAATTTCACCATACTACCAAAATGAGATGAAGATATAAATATCTTCATCTCATTTAGATATCAGAAGAAATTGCATAGCAATTTCATCACACTATCGAAATTAGGCGAATATCTATTGATCTTCTCCTAATTATATAATAATCTTTTGGGATATTCTATATTCTATCGTAAAATAAGGTCCATTTCCTCCAACCTATATCACTCATACTCCTTGGACAAATCTTTCTACTTGCATCAAAATGTCTTACAACGTTCTTCTTTGGAACCCCATGCTTTTTCATTAGATATTGTATTAGCTCTATTGCCTTATCCTGTGCAACAGCAAAATTTCCGTCCTTATTTATACAAATCTCTATACCTATAGAATTTAAGTTTGTAATCCCATACACTCCCTTCCCATCCCCACAGTGCCAAGATGCATTTTCATCTTCTACAGTTTGTATAACTTCCTTATCATCAATAAAATAATGAGCTGAAGCATTACGATTACCTCCATTAAAATAAAGATAGTGATTTTTAGCACCTGCTCCTACCTTTATATTTCCTGTATCATGAACCACAATAAATTTAATCTTAGTGCCATGTCTTGATGAAAAATTATATTTAATAAGCTTTTTATTTATTTCCATAAGTCCTCCTCTTAAACTTAAAATCTACCAATATCTAGGTATTGCCTTATCTTTCTTATTGCATTGCTTCTAGTATTAACTACAGTTCTGTAGCTAATTTTCCGTTTCACAGCGATTTCATCTATTTTCATCTTTCTAAAATAAAAGTCTAAGATAATCTGCCTCTGTTTTCTTGATAAGTTTAGGATTGCATTCGCTAGCTCTTTGTATTCTTCAAATTGGATTATCCTATCTAAAGCGCTTTTATCATCTGACTCTAATAGATCAATCAACTCTTCCTCTTCCTCATCACCTACCTTCTCATTTAAAGATAGACTTTCCTTTTTCTTGTTCTTATCTAAGTAGTAATACATTAGCATATGCTTTACATATCCTAAAAAGTAGGTCCCCTTTGTTTCCTCATAGGAATTAAGGCATTCCAGCACTAAAACCCTTCCCTCTTGTAATAAATCTTCATACTCCTTCGGTTTATTATAGTACTTCCTTATGGAAGATATGATAAGGGGTTTGAGAGTTTCAAGAAGTTTTGCCTTACTCTCCATATTTCCTTCTTTAGCTTCATTTACAAGCATATTTAACACTTCGTACATACTTCTTCCTCCGTAGAGGAAGGCGCCTTCCGTATTACCTAGGTAGCTTAAATATATACGAAGTTTAGATAAAAGAAAAAAGTGGACTAAGAGAAAATCCAAAATGG
>CAZAJU010000063.1:10199-12201 GCA_964485455.1 uncultured Tissierella sp. | reverse complement strand
CTTATTCCGTCAATCATCAAGGAATCTATCTTTTCAGCCAATTCCTCTGAAGATAGTTGCTTTCCTTCAATCACCAATGCTATAACAAATGAGCTTTGTGGTATTTTAGAAAGTATCCTTTCTCCTTCCTTTTGCTTTACGATGTCCATTTCTTTATCAGATAAGTTTTCAGGAGCCTTCTCATCATCAATTTCTATAATCTCTAAGGTACAATACCTGCTTAGCCGTTTAGAATACTCTTTAATACCTTCCTGTATATACTTTTCCTTTATCTTTCCAACTGTTATAAGTCTAATATTCATATAGCCTGCCTTCTCCTTTATCTCCAGACTAATATCCTTCTATTTATCAAACCATTCCTTCACAATGTGTATCATATTAAGATTAGTTAAATCATATCTTAATGGTGTCAATGTAGGATATCCATGTGATAGATAATATCTATCTGTTCCCTCCTCTAGCTCAGTCTCTCTTCTACCCTTTATGGTTAGGGACCTTTCGCCATTCTCCTGCTCCTCCATAAAGTAGTAATCTAAAATTGCACCACCAATTGGACATATTTTTATTTCTTTATTCACATCATTTAAATCATAAGGTGTATTGATATTTAAGAGTAGATTTGTCTTTAAAATATGATCCTTAGTCTCCTCAAGGACCTTCATTGCATATTTTGCAGCAGTTTTATAGTTTGCTATCCCATTCATCCATTCAGATGAAACTGCAATAGATGGTATATTATAAATGTTGGCCTCAATTGCTGCTGAAACCGTTCCAGAGTATATAATATCCATCCCTGAATTATATCCTAGGTTAATGCCGGATACTACCAAGTCTATATTATCCCCAACTATAGCTTCTATACCTGCTCGCACACAATCTGCAGGCGTTCCTGATATGCTATAGGCCTTAGACTTCAAGCTATCTAATTTAACTTCCTTTATTATAAGTGGTTGATGAAGTGTTATTGCATGACTTTGTGCACTCTTTTGGGTTTCAGGTGCTACTATTACTACTTCATAGCTTTTTTCCAATTCCTTAGCCATAGCATAAATACCATCTGCCATTATACCGTCATCATTAGTTAATAGTATCTTCATAAGTCCTCCTATTAAAATTCTGTAAATGTAATATCCACTTTAGAAATGATTCCATTTCTACTTATGGTAAGTGTTGCTTTATCTCCTATCCTATAGTTATATAGTAGCTTTCTTAAAGTAATCATGCTTTCTATTGGTTCCTGATCTATATGGGTTATTACATCCTGTGGCCTAAGCCCAGCCTTTGTAGCAGGAGAATCTGGGATAACCTCTATAACTACAACCCCTGAATCAGATTTTAAATCAACTCCAAATTGTCTTTCATAAATCTCCAATTCACTGCCTGTAAATCCTATATATACATTGTTGAATCTACCTTCTTGGATTACCTCTTCAACTATAGGCTTTACAATATTTATAGGTATAGCAAATCCTAGTCCCTCCCCAGTCTGTATCTTTGCAGTGTTTATACCGATTACTTCTCCTCTTGAATTGAGCAATGGTCCTCCACTGTTTCCTGGGTTTATGGATGCATCGGTCTGTATAAGATCCTCTATTACATTGTATTGGTCTACTTGGATAGACCTATGAAGTCCTGAAATTACTCCAGAGGTTACAGATCTTTGGAAATCAAGGCCTAATGGGTTTCCAATAGCTACAGCTAACTGTCCAACTTCTAGTAGGTCAGAATTTCCTAAAACTGCTGCATCCAAACTTCTTCCATTAACCTTAATTACAGCTAAATCCAAGGTCGAATCAAACCATAGAACATTTCCGTCCATCTCATTTCCATTTTCAAAGAGCACCTTAATATCCTTACCTTCCCCATCTCCTATTACATGGGAGTTTGTCAATATATAACCGTTGCTATTCACAACTACACCTGAACCTACACCCTCAACAGGTCTAGTCCAAAAAAATTCTCTTTGCATCTGTACAGAAGTGATACCTACTACTGAGCTTGT
>CAZAJU010000063.1:0-10099 GCA_964485455.1 uncultured Tissierella sp. | reverse complement strand
TCCAAAAAAATTCTCTTTGCATCTGTACAGAAGTGATACCTACTACTGAGCTTGTGGCCTTCTTTGCAACTGCTTCAGTAGCTGTTATATCCTCCTGCGGGCTTATATTGATTTGCGTTGACTGATTAGGAGCGTGATTTATAAATATTTCAGGTGTAGGTATAATTTTTCCGTAAAGATAATTAGGTGCAATATACATAGATAAAGTCCCACCAACAATTCCAGCTATTATAGCTACTATGACATATGAAAATATGCTTCTTCTTGGTGGTCTGTTATAGTTTTGATACATGATATCCCTCCTATCCTATTGTAAATATATCTGTGGACCTATCTCTATATGATAAGTTCAAACTAATATCTTTATCTGCGTCGATTCCTTGACTTATTATGCCCTTTCTTACGGTTTCATAGGCAAGTTGAGGAATATTATTGTCTTGACTCAAGTGTCCTAACAATACTATTTCTCCAATACCTGAAAGTACATCCCCCATTATCATTCCAGCATCATCATTAGAAAGATGGCCATGTGTACTCATAATTCGTTTCTTTAGGTGCCAAGGGTAGCTGCCATCTCTTAGCATATTGACATCATGGTTGGATTCTATAAAATAAAGATTTGAATCCTTTATTTCATTTCTTATATTATCATTAATCCAGCCAGTATCGGTTATAATACTTAGTTTATGTTTTCCATAAAATAATACATATCCAACGGGTTCTAGAGCATCATGAAATACAGATATTGGATGAATTCCAATATCCTTTATATTGAAGTTGCCATTTGTGGTGAAGATCTTTGTATTCTTATCCTTTATTGATTTGATTATTGGATTCATGCCAATCCATGTATTTGCATTGGCATATATTGGTATATCATACCTTCTGGATAATACACCCACACCGCTTGTGTGGTCTATATGCTCGTGAGTTACTAAAATCCCATCTATAGAAGAAGGCTCTACTTCTATAGAACTTAAAAGGCTCTCAATCTTTTTACCACTAAAACCAGCATCTATTAATATTTTTGTATTTTCCGTTTCAATATATTGACAATTGCCACTACTACCACTGGAAAGAGAACAAAATTTAATTGCCATTATACTTTACCTCACTTAATTTCTTTAATTAATATATTACTACAATTTTCGTAGTTTCACTACTCAAATCTATTTGCTCTCTTCTCTCACATAGATTTGGCTTGACTGCATCTGACCTACCATCGATTTGTATAAAAACCCCACAAATCGGGTTAGGTCATGAAAAAAAGGAGTATAGTACTTACTCCTTCTAATAATTATCTATTATTACCTTGTAGCCATCTTCAAATTGTACTCTCCAAGCAGGTATTGTAGTTCCCTGCTTTGCTTCTTCAGGGTTGATATCATATATTTGCATTTTCGGATCAAAATAATAGCAGAGAGATATATCGGTTATGGTCTTCCCATATACTTCCTTCATGCTTAAAAGTGCTAATATGGATTTAGGAGCAGAACTGATTTCAATAGGAATAGTACCAATCTCCTTCATATTCAACCAATTTCTTTCCATTTCTAAAACTCCTCTATCATCTAGAAGAATATTTGTAAATGTAGATTCAATATAATTATCATTAAATACCTTTGTAAATTCTAACCTATATGAATCTCCGGATTCCTTTACAAAAGAAACTTCCATGTCTGATATAGATATTCCTTTATCACTTAAGAAGTCTCTAGCAATATTTGCTGCCTCTTCCTTGGAGCTAAT
The DNA here is from genome assembly GCA_964485455.1 of uncultured Tissierella sp. Classification (GTDB taxonomy): domain Bacteria; phylum Bacillota; class Clostridia; order Tissierellales; family Tissierellaceae; genus Tissierella_B. Next base: position 8,350 of record CAZAJU010000063.1, on the reverse strand, counting down.
ACTATAAATTTTTTCCTTTGGATTAGCTTCATATATTACAAGTTTGTCATTTAATATGGTTATAGTTTCATCTAAATAAGATACAACTTGTAGTCCTTCTCCCTTTACTTCTATATTACCTTGACCCTTAAAAAAATTGTTGTTTAGATTTATTGGATCTTGTATTTCATATTCAACCACTAGTCCAAATAAGTCCTCTGTTATGGTAGGAATTTCAGTATTTACTTCTATACTTTTACCTTTTAAGAGCTGGATTGTATTTTCAATAAAGTCATCCTTTATGGTAGCATCAACTTGATTCTCATTAAAGAACAGTACATACCCTAATAGAAAATTAGTCAATAAAAGCGCAATTATTAATATCGTTTTTGCTTTAGACCAGTCCATCTTTTCACCATCTATCTTTCAAATACTAAGTTTCCATTATAAGCATTAAATCCATATATCCGATTATTAAACCTTACTGCCCAAACACCAATTAGTTTTTCTCCTTGATCCTTTAGGTTAGGATCATAATATGCCAGATTTACATCATCAACATGACTTAGGACTTCCTGTTTAATATTATCCCCTATTTGATTCTTGGTTTTATTAGTTAGTTTTAAATATTCATTTTCTAAGAATTCATAATTCTCGCCCAGTACATCAATGGATGACATCATATTTTTTCTTTCAATTGTAGTGCTAAGACCCCTATCATCTTCTGTTCTTGTAAGCTGTTTATAACTCCTTATATGATTATTAAAAACTTCTATTTGAATATAATCTCCTATTTCCCTATTTCCTAGAAGAACCTGTATACCTTTAATTCTGTATTTGAAGGATAGTCTATATCCCATGCTATTATCTGATTGTATCTCCTCAATATTAGATAGATAAATGCTCCTCTGTGAAGAGGATTTCTGGTTAATAAAATCTGCAGCAGTAATTAAACTGGTATATAAATTCCTTTCCTGTACACTCTCTTCTAATGCATGAAAATAATCTAACGTACCATTTGAGTTTAGCTTTAAGACCTTCTTGTTTAAAACATATATAGTTGATCCATTACTCTCAACTATTTCCCTGATATAATCAATATTTTTATCCAAATATCTCTCTGCTACTTGCCTTTTCTCATTATCATTTAGGTTAACTAATCCATTGCTAAAGTACATTGTAGATAGGCCATATCCAGTCTTATATGGAATATATATATCATTTTCAATTCCATATATTTCTCGCATTGAATAATAGTAGTCATATGCTTTATCTTCATCTATCTGTGTTAGCTTTTCCTTTAAATCAGAATTGTCAACTTTTGCACTCTCTACTAATACATACCTATTTTCATCGCTAAAAACAAAAAAAGGATTCCCATTACCCAAATATATATAAATTTCTGATATATTGGGTATAGTATCCGCAATTTTATTAGTTGATTTAACATCCCATATTTTAGCTAGTAAATATGTGTTTAACTTCCTAGGAAAGTAAAACACTATGGATTTATCTTCTTGAAAATTAAAATATTGATCCTCGCTTATTTCTTCTATTGTTATAGAATCAGTACCAAGAATACTCGATAGTAGCACCTTTGAATTCATCCAGATATCATATTTTGAATCATCATATGTTATAGTATGGTTCTTACTACCAAAGTTTAGAAGATATTTGGATGGCGATATCAAATCAGAAAGATCATAAGAAGCAGATAAAACTTCATCGCTTTTAAATAAATTACCTAATCCTTCAGGTAATTGAATCCATAGCTTAGATGTCATATGAAAACTTGAAAAAACCAATAGGAATAGGAGAATAGTCTTCGCTCTCTCTTTCATTACATCATCTCCTATTTCCTAATTATCTCAATAATGGTAATACTATATTGCTACTTTCTCTTATTACTAATCTATCTCTGTTATAAACATATACTATAATTTCTTTGTTTTCTACACCTTCAACCCCAAAGTTGATTGAAATTCTATTAATTCCCTTTACTAAATCTAGCTGATTTTGAAACAAGTCAAGATTACCTGATGTAACCTTTTCTGATGATAACAAAATATAATCTCTTGGACCAGGAAGAGTATCTAAGTTAAATTTACTTCTAGTTAGGTCTGTTGTGCCATATAGATTAATGGTAATCTCTGTTCCTGAAGGAGCTTTGCCATTTATAAGAACGACCCTATCCCTTGTTGAATAAGATACTTTTTCAGGGTTAAGAATCTGATATTTAGTCGTATCAACTACATTAGTAGCATATGAAAAATTATTGAACATCATTAGTCCAAATGCTATTAAAACGCAGGCTATAATTCTTTTCCACATATTTCAACCCTCCTTTTCTAACCTAATTTCTTCAAAATTATGAGATATGTATAAAATATCTCAGCCTTATTATATAATATATATGTTACAAAAATATTACAGAGTAGTTAAGATTAAATTACACCAATGGAAGAGCTATAGTAATCTCTGTTCCTTCTCCAAAAATACTATATATATCAATCTTTCCATTATGGGCATCGATTATCTCTTTAGCAATCGATAGTCCTAACCCAGTTCCACCCATTTCTCTGCTTCGTCCCTTTTCAACTCTATAGAACCTTTCAAAAATTCTATGCTGGTCTTCATTTGGTATTCCTATACCATTATCCTTTACCTTCAATATTAATTCAGAGTCATTTGTAAAAGCTTTTATATTTATTTTGCCCTTATTATTAGTATATTTTATTGCATTGGAGATTATATTCAGAATAACCTGTTCCATCCCATCCCTGTCAGCTATAATCCTTGGTAAGTTGTCCCCTAAATCTAGCTCTATCTCTTGCTCTTTTTCCTTTATAAGTAGATCAAGCTTCCCGACTATATCCTCTATTAGGTTTTCAATAGATAATTCAGTTCTCTTCCAATTTGTCTTGTTATAATCTATGTTGGATAGTTGAAGAAGGTCTCTTACCAGCCTTGCCATCCTATCGCTTTCGCTTTCTATAACTGAAAGAAATTTCTGAGTTATTTCCCTGTCTAATTCATTCTCCATAAGTGTCTCGGTATAACTCTTTATGGTCGTAATTGGAGTCTTAAGTTCATGGCTCACATTTGCTACAAATTCCTTTCTCATATTATCAAGCTTATGTTCCTGAGTAATGTCCTGGAACACCACAATAAGACCACCTACAATATCTTTTTCATTATTAAATGGTGCATATTTAATTTTATAAACCTGCAAATCGATTTCTGCTGTGACTGAGCCTTCCAACTTATCTCTTTTAGAATAATCAATCTTACCAATGTTCAATTTATCTAAATCTAGCTTTTCTTCTCCATATACTATATTTTCAGATATACCAAGTATCTCCATAGCTATTGGATTAACATGAATAATATATCCATTAGTGTCAACTGCAACTACTCCCTCAGCCATATAGTTAAATATAGTGTCCAATTTACTTCTTTCAAGGTCCATATCCTGGATGGTTTCCTTTAACTTCGTTGTTAGATGATTAAACATACTTGCAAGCTGTCCTATTTCATCATCAGATTTTACATCTACAAACTGGTTAAAGTCACCCATAGCCATCTCTTCAGCTTTTTTTGTTACATCCCTTATGGGCTCAGTGATGCTAGACGCTATAAGAAAACCGAGGAATATTGTAATTCCCAGTGCTAAAAAGGTGGCACTTGTTAATATGGTTTTGGATTCATTAACTGTGCTATGTACGTTTTCAAGGTTATAAGTCATATATAGTATTCCATTGACCTTACCAACACTAGAGTATACTGGATGTGATAAGTGCTTGTTGATAATATCTTCATTCAATTCCTCGATTATGGATTCACCTTTTTCACCATCGAAGGCCTCTTGAACTATAATAGGATCAATAAATTTATTTGAAAGTGCATTTTGACCTATAATATTTTCTTTCTGACTTGCATTGGATGCAATTATAGTAGGCACATCTTCATCATATATTACATAAATAGTTTCATTGCTTCCTAGTCCCCACTCATCAATTGTATTTTGGATATCATTTACATTTATAAGCCAATCTTCATCTGAAAGAGACGAGGAAATGGTCTCAATCTTTTGCTCCATATCCTTAGTAACAGCCTTAATCTGCTGAGCTTCAAGCCTTTTAACTATAAATATTCCAACTATGGCCATTGCAATAAATACAAGCAAAAAATAAACTAGAACAAATCTCCATTTAATACTGGAAATCATATGTTACCTCCCAAAGTAGTATCCTACCCCTCTTTTTGTCAATATATATTTAAATTCACCCTCATTTTCCTCAATCTTTTCCCTAAGTCTTCTTACGGTCACATCAACAGTTCTTATGTCACCATAATATTCATAGCCCCAAACCTCTTCAAGAAGCTGTTCCCTTGAAAAAACCTGCTCAGTACTAGATGCTAAAAACTTTAACAACTCAAATTCCCTAAGGGTTAAATCTACGATTTTACCATTTTTCCTAACCTCATACTTAACTAAATCTATTTCAAGACCATTGAGCTTAATAATATCCCCTGTAGAGATATTTGATGAGTTGGAAAAGTCTATTCTTCTTAGATTAGCTTTTACCCTTGCCATCAATTCCCTCATACTAAAAGGCTTAACTACATAATCATCTGCTCCAAGCTCTAGCCCAAGGACCTTATCCACTTCTTCCTCTTTTGCAGTAAGCATTATTATAGGAGTTTGCTTTTTAGCTCTAATTTCCTTTAGAACTTGAAATCCATCCTTTTTAGGCATCATTATATCAAGGAGCACAAGGTCAGGGTCCCAATTGAATGCCTTAATTACTCCTTCTTCACCATCAACAGCGGTATCTACAGTATGACCTTCCTTTTCCAAATTGAACTTTATAATATCAGCAATAGCTCTTTCATCATCAATTACTAAAATTTTATTACTCATAGGAATCTCCTCTACTTTATCTTTAAATAAATTATCTAACAATTCAAAGGTATTGTCAAATAGAATACTTTATGTATTGTTTATTGTTGACATGGGTATTTCAGAAGGATATAATATGTATATCAAAAGGGAGTAGCTATAATTAGTTAGTCGTCAATACGGATAATCCCGGCTAACTACCCAAGTGGGAGCAAGACTTTTGTTTATGTTATACATAGACAAAAGTCTTTTTTATAAGAATAAATTTATAGATATTTCCTTAAAGCTAATGTATACTAGCATTAGTAGTTATCGCATGAAAATGCAGAGCATCGAAAAAAGAGGTGGATTAAAGAATTTATGTTTTCTACCTCAAAATACACTAAGAAAGAGGGGATATTATGGAGTGGTATCAAAGAAGTGAGAAAGAACTCATTTCAGAATTAACCACAGATGTGGAAAACGGTTTAACTTCTGCAGAGGTTGAATCTAGGCTAGCTAAATACGGCCACAATGAATTAAAAGAAGAAGAAAAGAAGGGTCTATTGTCAAAAATAATAGCTCAGTTCTCAGACTTCCTAATTTTAATTCTAATAGCAGCAGCTGTAATTTCAATTTTCGTTGGAGAAGTAAAGGACGCAGTTGTTATCTTGTCAATCGTAGTAGTAAATGCAGCTTTAGGTATTTACCAAGAAGGAAAAGCAGAAAAATCACTTGAAGCATTAAAGAAAATGGCATCCCCAAATGCTAAGGTTATAAGAAATGGGAAATCCGAAATCGTTCCTTCCAGTACTTTAGTACCTGGAGATATAGTAGTAATTGAGACAGGTGATATAATTCCTGCGGACTTAAGACTTGTAGAAAGCTCAAATCTTAAGATTGAAGAAGCTTCCTTAACAGGAGAATCAGTACCGGTTGAGAAAGACCACAAGCTTGTATTAGATGCAGAAGTTTCCCTAGGAGACAGAGCAAATATGGCATATATGAGTACCATAGTAAACTATGGTAGAGGTAAAGCAGTTGTAGTTGGTACTGGCCATGAAACTGAAATTGGTAAGATCGCTACTATGATTCAAACCTTTGAAGATGAGCTTACTCCTTTACAAAAGAAGTTAAATCAGCTTGGTAAGCTTCTTGGTACAGTTACACTCGCAGTTGTTGTTTTAGTATTCGTAGTTGGTATGCTTCAAGGTAGAGGCGTTCTTGAAATGTTCATGACTGCTATTTCCTTGGCAGTTGCAGCTATTCCTGAAGGTCTTGCAGCTATTGTTACTATAGTTCTTTCAATTGGTATGAACAAGATGGTTCAAAGAAATGCAATAGTTAAGAAACTTTTAGCTGTTGAAACTCTTGGTTCTACATCTGTAATCTGTTCAGATAAGACTGGTACTTTAACACAAAATGAAATGACTGTAACAAAAGTATATACTGATGACACAACACTAGACATTACAGGTGGAGGATATGATCCAACTGGAGATTTCGTACTTAAGGGCGAGAAAATAACTGTTGATAAAGTTGGAACTCTACAAACTCTATTATCAGCAGCAATACTTGCTAATGACGCACAAATAGAAAAGACAACTGAAGGATATAGAGTTCTTGGAGATCCTACAGAAGGTGCCCTTGTATCTTTAGCCGGAAAAGCAGGTATAACTCGTAAAGAAATAAATGATAAGTTCCCTAGAATTGAAGAATTACCATTTGACTCAGATAGAAAGATGATGACTACATTCCATTCTAATTTCATCCCTGGAAAAGTCATTGGATTTACTAAGGGAGCCCCTGACATTATTATTAGTAGATGTACACATGTCCTTATGGATAATAAGGCTGTTCCTTTCACAGAAGACTTAAAGAAAAAAGCATTAGAAGCTAACTCTAGCTTTGCAAAGGCTGCACTAAGAGTACTTGCTTTTGCTTGTAGGGAATATGACCAGTTACCAGAAGGAATAACTTCAGACGAAAATGAAAACAATTTAACATTCGTAGGTTTAAGTGGTATGATAGACCCACCTAGACCAGAAGTTAAGGAAGCAATCAAGCTTTGTAAGAAAGCTGGTATAAACACAGTAATGATTACTGGTGACTATAAAGAAACTGCTTTTGCTATAGCAAAGGACTTAGGTATGGCTGAAAGTGAAGATCAAGCTATGATGGGTGCTGAGCTTAATAACTTAACTGATGAACAATTAAGAGAAGTTGTAAAGAAAACAAAAGTTTACGCTCGTGTATCACCTGAGCATAAGGTAAAAATAGTAACAGCTTTAAAGGACAATGGCGATATTACAGCAATGACAGGTGACGGTGTAAATGATGCCCTAGCACTTAAGAAAGCAGATATTGGTGTATCCATGGGTATCACTGGTACAGACGTTGCTAAAAATACAGCAGAGATGATCCTTACAGATGACAACTTTGCAAGTATAGTTTCAGCAGTGGAAGAGGGTAGAATAATATTCTCTAACATTAAGAAATTTGTATTCTTCCTACTATCATGTAATATAGGTGAAGTTATCCTTGTTTTTGGAAGTATTCTACTAGGTTGGCCAGTACCACTATTACCTATTCAATTACTATGGTTAAACCTTGTAACCGACAGCTTCCCTGCTTTAGCACTTGGTGTTGAAAAAGGTGAACCAGACATAATGGATCAAAAACCTAGAAATCCAGAAGAGCCAATCATCGATCGTGGCATGATGGTAAGTATAGTATTCCAAAGTATTGCAGTAGCAGGTGGTTCATTACTATCATATTACTGGGGAATGCAAAGATATCCAGATAGCATTCTACATGCAAGAACAATAATATTTGCTACATTGATAACAGCAGAGTTATTAAGAGCTTATTCAAGTAGATCACAAAAGTTTACTTTGCTTAAGATTGGTATATTCACAAACAAGACAATGGTACTTGCAACCACTTTTGCTTTTGCATTATTGCTAGTAGTACTATATGTGCCATTCCTTCAAGATATATTCTATACATTCCCATTGGGATTGTTAGATTGGGAAATAGTATTATCCTTTGCATTCATTCCAGTATTAGTAGGAGAAATTGTAAAGGCAGTAAGAAAACAAAAGTAAGAATAAGTTTAGACCTTCAGCAGATTGCTGAAGGTCTTTTTTTCATGTTTTAAGAACAATTCATTTTTATGTGCATAGAATAGAACAAGGAAGGTGGTTAAAGTGAGAAGAATGATCAACGATAAGCTTTGTCCTATTCTAAATGCAAAAATACTTGCACAGTCCATAGAGGAAGTTCCCGTAATAGTTCAATTTAAAGACAGTAATGATAGTATATTAAATAGTATTACTAAGCTTTCATCTAGTGTTAAAACCGACTTACCTCTAATTAAAGGAATTGCAGGAAATATTTCTACTGATATAATATATAGACTTTCAACCACTCCTGAAATAGATTATATTAGCTTTGATTCTAGTGTTTATTCTCTATTAGATGTAGCTT
>CAZAJU010000062.1:2654-12376 GCA_964485455.1 uncultured Tissierella sp. | reverse complement strand
TAGATATTCCTTGGTATGATTCGGGAAAGAGGATACATAGGCTTGTGACTCAAAATGGAGTTGAAATCGGAATCAAGCTAGATAGCGATAAAATATCTAGAGGACTTTTACAAGGCGATGTACTTGAAGTTAAGGATGGAAATGCTATTGTAGTTAATATTTTAGAAGATAAGTGCATTACTGTAAAGATTGATAACTTAAAAATTGTGGCGAAAGTGTGTTATGAAATAGGAAATAGACATTCGCCACTTTTTTATAATGAAGATTATAGTGAACTTGTTTTACCATTTGATAAACCTATATTGGAAATGTTGAAAAAAATTGATGTTGAAGCAGATGTAAAAATGATGAAAATCCATAGAGATAAATCTATTTCATCTATAAATAATAGTCATGCTCATGTTCATTCTCATGAACACGAACACGAGCATCATCATGGCGGTGAACATTCCCATGGGCACTAATTCTTTGGAGGATTATTCTTTTTTATTATTACAAATTAATGATGCTTTTTTCCCTATAGGTGGATATTCTCATTCCTTTGGACTTGAGACTTAAATTCAAAAGGATATTGTAAAAGACGAAGACAGTGCTATTCTTTATGTTCAAAGAAACATCTTAGGTAGTTTTTTATACACTGAATTGCTTTCCTCTTCTTTTGCCTTTGACTATGCTTATAGAGAAGATTATGCAAGCTTAGTTCAATTAGAATCGGTAGTAAGAGCAATAAAGACTCCAAGGGAAATTAGAGAAGCCAGTGAAAAATTAGGCGCAAGATTTATAAAGACCTTAAACCGTATGGAAGTAAAAGTAAATAATAAGATATTTGAAAGCTATATAAAAGAAACATCTATAGAACAGGTCCCAAATAATCATTGTGTTGCTTATGGAGTTATATGTGCAGCAGCAAAAATTGATAAGGATATGGCTATGAGAAATTACTTGTATTCATCTACTTCAGCTATTATAACAAATTTGGTTAAAACAGTACCATTAAGCCAGTTAGTAGGTCAAAAAATATTGTATAGCTTGTATCCATTATTTGGGAGAATTATTGAGAAGTTATATATGCTTAAAGAATATGATATTGGACAATCTATGCCAGGATATGAAATAAGATCCATGCAGCATGAAACATTATATTCCAGGCTCTATATGTCCTAATATTAGATTAAAAACAGGAGGATTAATATGTCATATATAAAAATTGGAGTAGCAGGCCCTGTAGGTTCAGGTAAAACTGCATTAATTGAAGGGCTTACAAGGAAAATGTCAAATGATTATAGCATCTGTGTAGTTACAAATGATATTTATACAAAAGAAGATGCGGAGTTTTTAATAAAAAACAGTGTACTGGATAAAGAACGAATTATAGGAGTTGAAACTGGGGGTTGCCCTCATACGGCAATAAGAGAGGATGCATCGATGAATCTAGAAGCCATAGAAGAAGTAGTAGCTAGATATCCTGATGTGGAGATAATATTTGTTGAAAGTGGAGGAGATAATCTTTCAGCAACTTTCAGTCCTGAGTTAGTTGATGCCACAATATTTGTTATCGATGTATCAGGAGGGGATAAAATTCCTAGAAAAGGTGGACCTGGCATTACTCGTTCGGATTTATTAGTTATAAACAAAATAGATTTAGCGCCTTATGTGGGAGCCAGCTTAGAAGTTATGGAAAGAGATGCAAAAAAAATGCGTGGAGAAAAGCCTTTTATTTTTACTAATTTAAAGGAAAGTAAAGGTTTAGAAGAAGTAATAAATTGGATTAAAGAAAATGTATTGTTAGAAGGAATGTAAGCTATGCCTAATCCTTATAGAAAAACTTCTGAACTTAATATTAAAATGAGAAATCAAGATGGTAAAACAGTAATTGATGATATCTATTTTACTGCTCCTTTTAAAATAACTAGGCCTTTTTATGAAAAAGAGGGAAAAATTAAATTAATGGTTCTAGCTGTTTCAGCTGGTATTTTAGAGGGAGATGTTCAGGAAATTAATATAAGTGCTCTTGAAGGTTCTAAAACAATAATTACTTCTCAGTCTTATGAAAAAATATTTAAAATGAAAGAAGCTGATGCTAAAAGGAATACAAGTATCTATGTTTCTAAAGATGCATTTTTAAAATATATACCATTGCCAACTATTCCCTTTGCAGATTCAGCATTTTCATCCTGTACAAATATAGAATTAGAAGATAATTCATCAAAATTTATTATGTCAGAAATAATTACATGTGGTAGATATGCCAGAGGTGAAAAATTCCAATATAAATATTATAAATCATTAGTCAATATAACAAAAAAGGGTACACTACTTTATAGAGACAATGCTGTTTTTAAGCCAAAGGATTTTGCCATGGATTCCATTGGGATGTTTGAAAACTATACTCATTTAGCAAATATATTAATCTTCAACTTCAAGGCAGATGATAACGTTTTAGAGCGGATTAGGAAAATAATGGATGAATCTAAAGCTGAAGGTGGGGTAAGTTATACTTGGAGTAAGGATATCGTAGTTCGGATATTAGGCAATAATTCTCAATTTTTAGAGGAGATTTCTGAAAAAATAATTAAAGCTGTTGAAGAAAATAAGGAGGAATAAGTATGCATCTAAATCAAAAAGACATTGATAAGTTAATGATCTTTACTGCGGGAGAAGTTGCTAGGAAACGTAAAGACAGAGGTTTGAAGCTTAACTATGTAGAGTCCATAGCTCTAATTAGTGCAGAACTTCTTGAACTAGCAAGGGATGGTAAGACGGTAACTGAGCTTATGAACTTAGGAACCAAGATTTTGACTAGAAATGATGTAATGGAAGGAGTAGCTGAAATGATTCATGATATACAAATTGAGGCTACTTTTCCAGATGGAACTAAGCTAGTTACTGTTCATAGTCCAATTGTTTAGAAAGGAGATAGTTTTATGATACCTGGTGAAGTAATATTAAAAGATGGTGAGATAATTTTAAATGAAAATAGGAGAACTACAAGGATTGTAGTAGCAAATCATGGAGATAGAGCTATTCAAGTTGGATCTCATTTCCACTTTTTTGAAGTAAATAAGCAGTTAAAGTTTGATAGAGAGCAAGCATTTGGAATGAGATTGGATATTCCAGCAGGAACAGCTGTTAGATTCGAACCAGGAGAAGAAAAAGAGATTCAATTAGTAGAATTAGGTGGTAATAAGAAAGCCGTTGGATTCAATAATCTAACTAATGGCCGTATTAATAAGCAAAATCTTGAAGTTAGTTTGGAAAAAGCTAAAGAAAAGAAATTTATCTAAAGAGGTGCTAAAATGAGTTATAAAATATCAAGAGAAGGATATAATGCCATTTATGGGCCAACAACTGGGGATAGGGTTAGATTAGCTGATACAGATTTATTTATAGAAATAGAAGATGATTATACAGTTTATGGAGAAGAGATGAAGTTTGGGGGCGGAAAGAGTATCCGTGATGGTATGGGCCAATCTGCAACAGCAACCAGTAAAGAAGCCTTGGATTTAGTAATTACAAATGCAATAATTGTGGACCATTGGGGAATTGTAAAAGCTGATATAGGAGTTAAAAATGGGCATATAGTTGGAATAGGTGTTGCAGGAAATCCAGATATATCTGACAATGTGCATCCTAATCTAATAATAGGAGCATCCACCGAAGTATTATCAGGTGATGGTGGGATTGTTACGGCTGGTGCTATAGATACTCATATTCACTTTATAAGTCCAGGTCAAGTCGAGACTGCATTAACAAGTGGAACCACTACTATGATAGGAGGCGGAACAGGTCCTGCTGAAGGTACTAAGGCTACTACATGTACTCCTGGACCATGGAATATTCATAAAATGCTAAAAGCTGTTGAAAATTTGCCTATTAATATAGGATTATTAGGGAAAGGAAATTGCTCAACTGAGGCACCATTAATAGAGCAAGTAGAAGCAGGGGCAATTGGGTTAAAGATTCATGAGGACTGGGGTGCAACTCCTGCTACAATAGACGCTAGTTTAAAGGTAGCAGATAAATATGATGTTCAAGTTGCTATACACACAGATACTCTAAATGAAGGTGGATTTGTGGAAGATACCTTAGAAGCCATAGGTGATAGGACTATGCATACCTTCCATACAGAGGGTGCTGGAGGAGGTCATGCTCCAGATATTATTATAGCTTCCGGTAAAAAAAATATATTGCCTGCATCAACAAATCCTACTATGCCATATACTATGAACACAATAGATGAGCACCTTGACATGCTAATGGTATGTCATCACTTGGATCCAGATATTCCTGAAGATGTTGCATTTGCAGATTCAAGAATTCGTCCAGAAACTATAGCCGCAGAAGATGTCCTTCATGACATGGGGATATTCAGCATTATGAGCTCTGACGCTCAAGCAATGGGTAGGATAGGAGAAGTGGTTACAAGAACTTGGCAAACTGCAGATAAAATGAAGAAGCAAAGAGGACCTCTAGAAGGAGATACAGAGAACAGTGATAACTTTAGAGTTAAAAGATATGTTGCCAAATATACTATAAATCCAGCAATAGCTCATGGAATATCAAATTATATAGGTTCCGTAGAACCAGGAAAATTTGCAGATTTAGTATTATGGAAACCAGAATTTTTTGGAGTTAGACCAGAAGTTATAGTAAAGGGTGGTATGGTTGTAAGTTCAAGAATGGGCGATGATAATGCTAGTATACCTACTCCTCAACCGGTTTACTATAAAGATATGTTTGGAGCTTTAGGTAAGGCAGTTTATGAAACTAGCATTACTTTTGTATCAAAGGCCTCAATAGAAAATGGAACCATTGAAAGACTAAAACTACAAAAGAATATATTGCCAGTAGTAAATTGTAGAAAAATTACTAAAAAAGATATGATTCATAATGATGTAGTAGTTGAAGATATGATAGTTGATCCTGAGACTTATGAAGTAATAGTAAATGGGGAAAAGATTTCATGTGAACCAGTAGACAAACTTCCTATGACCCAGCTATATAATTTATTCTAAAAATAGGAATTAATAAAAATTAATATGAAGAGTTCCCTTAGACTAAGGTTTAAGGGAACTTTAAGGAGGGAAGATGATGGAAAATACCAAAAAATTAATTTCATCATCCTTAAAGAGCATAGCTCAAGTAATCTTTATTGAAAATTCAATATCTGGTTTAATAATTCTTTTAGGTTTATTTGTTGGTGATTACCGCTTAGGCTTTATAGCTATAGCATCTGCTATAGTCGGTAATATAATAGCAAGTATAGCTGGTGGAGATAAGGACATTATAGACAAGGGTTTGTTCGGATATAACTCTGTATTAAGTGGATTGGCATTAAGCTTGTTTCTAAATCAAGATTCAAGGTTTATGATTGCAATAGTAGGTGCCATATTAGCTGCAATATTTACTGCAACTATGTTTCACTTTTTCTCTAGGTTGGAAATTCCTATACTTACCTTTCCATACGTAGTCCTAACCTGGTTTTTTTTACTTGCATCCTATCACCTTCAGGTTTTTCATCTAAATCCTGATTTAGAACCTCAATTTCCTTTGAAGTGGTTACTAGAAAACCAGGGACCGATTAATTTGTTAAATGGTTTAGTTGATGGAGTAGGTCAGGTGTATTTTCAAAGCAATATTTGGGCAGGAATATTAATATTATTAGGGATATTTTGGGGTGGTTGGAGAATAGGCATATATGCAGTTTTAGGCACACTTATAGGTTGGATATCAGCATTAATATTTGGGGCTGAACACAGCTTGATGAATTTAGGTCTATATGGTTATAATGCAGTTTTAACAATTATAGCTATTTCAGCTATTTTTGATAATGATCGTCCTCTTTCAAAAGTTACAGGGGTTGTGGCTGCAATTTTCACGGTACCATTAACTGCAGGAGTACATTCTTTGGTTTCAGTCTTTGGACTTCCTGTATTGACAATGCCTTTTATATTAATCACATGGATATTTTTAGGTGCAAGAAAGGTATTGCCTAAAATTTAAAATGCATATCTTATCGTAATAAAAGTATATATAGTTAAATATATTTTTATTATGGACTTAAAAAGGAGAATTTACTATGCATATGTCAGATGCTTTATTAGCCCCAACTGTAGCAATTACAATGTATGCGGCCTCTGTGACAACAGAGGCTTATTCCATTAAAAAAATAAAGTTGGAGGAAGATGAAAAAAAACTTCCTCTGATGAGTATTATGGGTTCCTTTGTATTTGTGGCCCAGATGATTAATCTCACAATTCCAGGAACTGGTTCAAGTGGCCATCTAACAGGTGGACTATTATTATCAGCACTTCTCGGTCCGTATGCAGCCTTTATAACAATGTCCGTTATTCTGACGATACAGAGCTTATTTTTTGCAGATGGTGGAATCATGGCCCTGGGTGCTAATATTTGGAATATGGCTTTTTATTCATGTTTTTTTGCATATTACTGTATTTATAAGCCTATTATAAAAGGACAATTTACGCGAATAAAGATAATTGCTGCTTCTATGCTAGGAAGCATATTATGTCTGCAATTAGGTGCATTCAGTGTAACACTGCAGACTTTGCTTTCAGGTATAACAGAATTGCCATTTATTAAATTCTTGCTTGTTATGCAGTCAATTCATTTAGGAGTAGGAATCATAGAAGGGTTAATTACATCGGCTATACTCTTGTTTATTTATGAAACAAGACCTGAGATTTTAACCAATAAAGATAGTCCATCAAAAGTTTCTTTCAAAAGTATATTAACCATATTATCAGTTGTTGTAATTTTAATTGGTGGCGGATTATCTTTATTTGCATCATCTAATCCTGATGGTTTGGAATGGTCTATACAACAAATATCAGGAGATGTAGATATTGAAGCTGAGGGTGAAGTTTATGATATCGTATCTGGCATTCAGAAAAAGACTGCCATATTACCTGACTATGGTTTTGTAAATTCAGATAATGAAACACTTGGAACAAGCTTCTCAGGAATAATTGGGTCCATAGTTGTTTGTATTGTGATAGCTTTCTTATGTAAAATAGTAAAAAAATTGAAGAAGTACTTGGCAACTCATTAAAGGGGTTAATTCCATGGAAAAGTTATCTAAAATCATTCGTGAATTTCACTATATAAATCATATGTCTAAAAGGAACAACTGGCTAAATCTAATTAATCCGATTATAAAGTTAATAGTGACCGTGAGTTATATAATTATTCTCACATCTTTTCCAAAATATGATTTAGCCAGAACATTGCTTATGACCATATACCCAATTATTTTGATAAATTCTATTGATATTTCTTTTAGAAAGGTATTAAAAAAGATTTGGCCTATATTTTTATTAGTAAGTCTTATAGGTCTATTTAATCCTATTTTTGATCAAAAACCTATAATGGAAATAGAAAATTTTATAATAACCGGCGGTATGATATCAGCAATTACGTTGATGCTAAAGGGCATTTTATCCATACTTGCATCAATTTTACTTATTATGACTACAAATATTGAAGAAATATGTTATGCCTTAAAGGTAATACATATACCTAATATTTTTGTAACACAAGTACTCCTTACATATAGATATATAGTAGTCTTACTAGAAGAAGCTGAACAAACATATCAAGCCTACAGTTTGCGTGCACCAAGACAAAAAGGAGTTCATATAAAGGTATGGGGGTCTTTAATTGGACAACTATTATTTAGAAGTATGGATCGGGCAAATATTTTATACGAAAGCATGCTTATAAGAGGGTATAGAGGTGAATTTAGTTATATAAAAAATCGAAACTTAAAAGTAAAGGATTTTATATATCTATTTGTTTGTTTAACGCTAATTTTATTCTTGCGTTATATTGCTAAGCCAATTTAGAGTGAGTTGTTATAGGAGAGATATCATGACACATCATTTTATAGAGTGTAATAATTTATCATTTTCATATGATGACCAGAAGGAAGTTTTAAAAAATATAAACTTTAAGGCAACACATAATGACTCTCTAGGTATAATTGGGGCCAATGGAGTTGGAAAATCTACACTGCTTAAAATATTAATAGGACTTAATTTAAATTTTACGGGTTCTGTTATTGTAGAAGATATACCTTTATCTAAAAAAACCTTGTTATTTGTTAGAGAAAAAATTGGCTATGTATTTCAAGATGCTGATAATCAACTATTTATGTCAAATGCATATGATGATATTGCATTTGCACCAAGAAATTATTTTTTAAGTGAGGATGAAGTTGAAAGACGTGTAAATAAGGCATTACAAATTGTAAATATTGAACATTTAAAATATAAGCAAACCTTTAAAATGTCTGGGGGAGAAAAAAAGCTGGTCTCTATTGCTACCATCCTTTCCTTGACTCCGGACATTATATTGATGGATGAACCATCAGCTGCTTTAGATCCTAAAAATCGAAGAAATCTTATTAGGCTGCTAAATAGCTTTGACCATATAAAGATTATTGTTAGTCATGATTTGGATTTTGTTATGGACACATGTAATCGAGTGATCTTAATGAATGATGGGGAGATTGTTAAAGATGGAGGTTGTGAAGAAATATTGAATGATAAGGACCTCCTTGAATCTAATGGTTTGGAATTGCCACTTTGCTTACAAGGTAAGATTATAGCAAAAGAGACATAAATCAATAAAATTAATCTATAAGGGATCCGCTTTATATTTGCATTATCTATTATATTTTGTCTTTTAAATATTATATAATTTATAACAAAATAAATTATAATTTAGGAGGGCGACAAATGAAAAGGCAAGGTTTAGCATTAACTTTAGTATTAGTACTATTAATGACAGCATTAGCTGGATGTTCAACTAATTCTGCTGCACCAAAAGTAGGAACAGCAACTGATGGTAGTGAAGTAGCAATAGAAAAAGCTACACTGAAGTTTATAAACGATACTAACGAAGGAGGGTATCAATTACTTTCTACTGAGGAACTTAATAAATGGGTAGCAGATGGTAAAGAGATGATTATTATTGACACTATGCCGGCAGACAGCTTTGCAAAAGGTCGAGTTCCAGGAGCTGTAAATGCAGAGTTACCTAAAACTACATTAGCAGATGCTACAGATGAACAAAAGCAAGCCTTTATAAGTTTATTAGGTGACAATAAAGATACTCCTATAGTTGTGTACTGTGGATTTGTTGGTTGTGCTAGAAGCCATGTTGGAGCAATTATAGCTATGGAAGAAGGATATACTAATGTTTATAGAGTTCCTGGCGGGATAGTTGCATGGCAAGAAGCTGGGTTTGAAGTTGAAAAATAAGATTTTCTACACAATAGTAATAATACTTTTAGCAATGGCTATTATAACTGGTTGTGGCAATAAAGAGGATGCATTTATTACTGATGAAGTTAATCCTCAAATAGATGTCTATGGTGTACAGATTTATATGCCTGAAGAGGACGTACATAAAGCAATACCAACAAAAGGTGAAAAGGCTATGTGCATATATGGATACGAATACCAATATAATGAAAGCCTTGTTAATATAGGATTTAATTCGAAAACAGAAAAGGTAAGAAGAGTAACTACAAAAAATCCTGATACATCTATTTATGGAGTAATCCCTGGAACGGAATTAGAAGAAGCCTATAAAACTATAGAATCAAATGGGTTTACAAAATCTGAAACTTCTAAGTATATGTTTTATAAAGAAAATATAAGGTTAACAGTGATTTCTATGAAAGGTACCCATGCTGA
>CAZAJU010000062.1:0-2554 GCA_964485455.1 uncultured Tissierella sp. | reverse complement strand
ACTGCTATTAGTTTTCTTGAGGCTAAAGTATTTTTATTTAAAGGAGGAAATTACTATGAAGAAAAGTGTCATATCAGACCAAGCATATCACGGTGATGATAAACTGCTACTGGGGCTATTTTTAGCCGTCATAACTTTTGGGTTATTTAGTCAAACACTCTTGAATATATCGACAACTATCCGTAATGATTTAGGCATAGATGCAAATGCTAGTAATATTGCTGTAAGTTTATCATCCTTGTTTTCAGGGGTTTTTATTGTTGTAATTGGAGGTTTAGGCGATAGATTCGGACGTATTAAGATTACAAAGATAGGGTTAGCTTTAAGCGTTATTGGCTCGTTTTTAATTGCTGTATCACCAAAAGGAACAGCTACATTTTTACTTTCTGGACGTGTTTTTCAAGGGCTTTCTTCAGCTTGTATTATGCCTACTGCAATGGCTTTGATAAAGGCCTATTATGAAGGTGCTTCTCGCCAAAGAGCTGTAAGTATATATTCTATTGCTTCCTGGGGAGGTGCTGGATTTAGTTCCTTATTTGGAGGAATTATTGCATCTACTATGGGTTGGCGTTGGATTTTTTGGTTTTCTATATTAGTTGCTATAATTAGCTTTTTCTTAATTACTGGAGTACCGGAGAGTAAGAATCCACCAAGTGATAAAAACCGTGGATTTGACTTGCCTGGAATCATTACTTTTATGCTTGGGATGATCTCAATAAATATTGTAATAAGTCAAGGAGGCAGAATGGGCTGGTTAAGTCCAATAACATTAGGTCTTACTGCATTTTCAGTTATAACATTTTTGATATTTTTTAAGATTGAAAAGAACAAAGAGAATAGTTTTATTAATTTTAATCTATTTAAAAATAAAACATACAAGGGAGCTACCATTTCAAATTTCTTAGTTAATGGAGCAGCAGGTACATTAATTGTTGCTTTATCTTTAGTGCAAATAGGTGCTGGATTGACTTCTTTACAGGCGGGCTTTTTAACAATAGGCTATCTTATAGCTATTTTAATCGCAATTAAAGTAGGTGAGAAACTACTACAAAAGTGGGGATCTCGCAAACCTATGGTTTTAGGTTGTATGATTACTGGCCTTGGAATATTTATGACTACCTTTACATTTATAATGGCCAGCCAATACATGGTTGTAGCTACGATTGGTTTTGCTTTCTTTGGAATGGGCTTAGGACTTTATGCAACGCCTTCAGCTGATGCTGCTTTATCCTCAGTTCCACAAGAAGAAGCAGGCTCAGCGTCAGGAATTTATAGGATGGCATCTGCTCTGGGGGCTGCATTTGGTATAGCTATTTCAGCTGCATTATTCACAGGTCTAAGTACGGAACAAATTAGCTTTGGAGCAAATCTTTTCTGGGGACGATCTGATAATATTTCCATCCGTTATGCAGCTATTATAGCTTTGCTTTTTAATCTTTTCCTGACTATGACTGCAATCATTTCTATTTTAATGACTGTGCCAGCTGGAAAGTCCGAAGTCATTGAATAGTAAGATATTTAAAAACTAATAAAAAATGGGCATAATAAATATATTATTATTTAAATAGGATGTGACCAAATGGAGATATTAGGCAAATATGGTGTTGCTCGGGTTTTTACTGATGATGTTGAAAAAGGAGCTTTTGATCAGATTACCAATCTTTTAAATCAAGAATTTGTTAAGGGATCTAAGATCAGAATAATGCCTGATGTACATCAAGGAGTAGGATGTGTAATTGGATTCACAGCCAATATGGGGGATATCTTGGGAAAAATTGAAGATACAGTAGATGTGCTGGATATATTAAAACCTATCTATAATTTTAAGGCATAAGAAAAAGTGGACTTGTGTTTAAATGATGAATAATACATTGAATAAAAGTTAATAGGAGGAGTATATAATGAAAGAATTAATCAATACTCTAGAAAAGTGTGGTTATACTGTAAAGGAGTTTAATGATTCTAAGGAAGCTAAGATGGAAATATTAAAAGAAATTGGGTTAAGTGATTCTATAGGCATTGGCGGCTCCATGACCATTTTAGGCATGGGACTATATGAAGCATTTAAAGAAAGAGGAAATGAAGTTTACTGGCATTGGAAAGCAACTAATAGGGAAGTAGAACTTGAAAAGGCCAAGAGCGCTAAAGTATATATCACTAGTACAAATGCATTAACAAGAGATGGAAAACTAGTAAATATGGATGGCGCTGGAAATAGAGTAACTTCAATGATTTGTGGTCATGATGATGTTTTTGTTGTGGTTGGAAGAAATAAAATTTGTAATGATTATAATGCGGCTGTTGAAAGAATTAAAAATGTTGCATCTCCTAAGAATGCTATAAGATTAAATAAAAATACTCCATGTACATATACTGGTAAATGTAGTGACTGTAATTCAGTGGATAGAATCTGCAATGTTGAAACCATAATTCATAGAAACCCAGTTGATACAAGAATTCATATATATTTAGTAAATGAAGACTTAGGATATTAAATAAAAATTATTAAATAAGGGTTGCAATATAATTCTAGACATGTTATGATTGTTTTCCG
>CAZAJU010000061.1:0-12572 GCA_964485455.1 uncultured Tissierella sp. | reverse complement strand
TTGGTAGAAAGTTACCCTAAATATGTGACTCTTGAATATAGGGGAGGTGTAATGAATGCTTAAATTGAACTTACAGCTATTTGCTTCTAAGAAAGGAGTAGGTAGTTCAAGAAATGGTAGAGATAGTGAATCTAAGAGATTAGGCACTAAAAGAGGTGACGGTCAATTCGTATTGGCTGGAAACATCCTAGTTAGACAAAGAGGAACAAAGATCCATCCAGGTACTAACGTAGGAAAAGGCGGAGATGACACCTTATTTGCAACAGTTGATGGGGTTGTTAAATTCGAAAGAAAAGGCAGAGATAAGAAACAAGTAAGTGTTTATCCTGTTGAAGAAGAACTAGCATAAATTTGAACTTATAAAAAGCTTACCTAATGGTAAGCTTTTTTCTATGAATGAAGCGAATTAAAACTCAAAACTGTTGTATACTAATACTGTTGTAATTGCCAGGATAATGGTATAATGAGTTATAGATAGTTAAATATGCTAGAGATAAAATAGATGTAAATGCGAATAAAGGATGATAAAAATGTTTATAGACATAGCGAAAATATTCGTTAAAGCTGGAAAAGGCGGAGACGGATTAGTATCCTGGAGAAGGGAAAAGTATGAGCCTGCAGGCGGACCTTATGGAGGAGACGGTGGAAACGGTGGTTCCGTCATATTAAAGGCCGATGAAGGCATCAGAACCCTAATGGACTTTAAATATAAAAGGTCCTATCAGGGAGAAAATGGAGAAAACGGGAAAACTAAAAATCAATTTGGAAAAAGCGGTAATGATATAGTACTAAAGGTTCCTGTAGGTACTCTAGTAAAGGATGAAAATACGGGAAAAGTAATAGTGGATTTAAAGGAGAAGGATCAAACCTTCGTCATAGCAAGAGGAGGTAGGGGCGGAAGAGGTAATGCTCGTTTTGCCACTTCTACTAGGCAGGCACCTGGCTTTGCAGAGCCTGGAACAAAGGGACAAGAAAGACATATTATACTGGAGCTCAAGCTATTGGCGGATGTTGGTCTAATAGGATTTCCTAATGTAGGAAAATCTACTATACTATCTATAGTATCAGCAGCTAAGCCAAAGATAGCTAACTATCATTTCACAACTCTAAAGCCTAACCTTGGGGTAGTAAGAATAGCAGAAGAGAAAAGCTTTGTAATAGCTGATATCCCAGGACTAATTGAAGGAGCTTCAGAAGGAGCCGGTCTAGGACATGATTTCCTAAGACACATTGAGAGAACTAGAGTCCTAGTACATGTATTGGATGCCTCAGGTAGTGAAGGTAGAGACCCTGTAGAGGATTTTTATACCATTAATGAGGAATTGGTTCAATACAATGAAAAGCTTAAGGATAGACCTCAAATAATCGTTGCAAACAAGATGGATATGCCTGGTGGAGAAGAGGGGCTTGTAGCCATAAAGGCTGAATTTGAACCAAAGGGCTATAAGGTATATTCAGTATCCGCTGCCACAGGAGATGGTATCAAAGAGCTAAAATATGCAATTTGGGATCTTCTAGAAAATACAGAAACAGTATATGAGACTTTTGATGAGGAATTTGACGAATCTGACCTAGAGGGTGAAGAAACCATCATTGTTAAATTTGAGGATGGAAAGTATATTGTTGAGGGCTCCTTCGTAGAGAGACTATTAGTTTCAACATATTTTGATGATGTAGACTCATTGAGATACTTCCAAGAGACCCTTAAGAACAAGGGCATAATAGATGAATTAAGAAGATTAGGTATAGAAGAGGGCGAATCCGTTTATATTTGTGAAAATGAATTCGAATTCTTCGAATAACAAGATGGAGTATTCCGCCTTGTTTCAGCGGGATGTGAGAAACTGCAAGCAGTTTCTTAAAAGCTTAAAGGAGGAAAAAATTTGTTAACAGGTAAGCAAAGAAGCTATTTAAAAAGCATAGCACATAATATAGACCCATTATTTCAACTTGGTAAAAATGGACTTACTGAGAACTTTATCATTCAAGTAGAAGGGGCTCTAGAAACTAGAGAATTAGTAAAGATAAATGTATTAAAAAACTGTGAATTGGACCCTAAAGAGGTTGCAAATGAGCTTATGGAAGAATTAGGAGCAGAATTCGTTCAATCCATAGGCAGGAAGTTCGTAATCTATAGAGAGTCAGAAGAAAACAAGAAAATTGAATTACCTATGTAGAAAATAAGCTTCAGAGCCCTGTGTTCTGAAGCTTGTATTTAGGAGGTAAAGATGAAGATTGGTTTAATGGGTGGTACCTTTAATCCTATCCATATAGGGCACTTAATAATCGCCGAGCATATTAGGACTTTTGCTGGTTTAGATAAGGTAGTATTTATTCCAACAGGCCATCCCCCTCATAAGGATGAGAAAGAATTGGTATCAGCTGAACATAGATACAACATGGTAAAGATTGCTATAGATGATAACCCCTATTTCGAAGCTTCAAGAATTGAAATTGATAGAGTGGGAAGCACCTATACGATAGATACTGTAGAAGAATTAAAGAAAACATACCCTGAAGATGAATTCTTTTTCTTAATAGGAGGAGATACCCTTGATGAGCTCCTTAAGTGGAAGAACCACGAAAAACTTCTTAAGACTACTCAATTTATTCTGGTTGGAAGGTCTGGTGTTGATGAGGAAAAGATCAATAAAACCATTAAGAAGTATAAAGAAGAGTACGATTCTTCCATAACCTATGTTAAGGGCCCCCTAATAGAGATTTCCTCCACTACTATTAGAGACTATTTAGAGCGAGAAATTTCCATTAAATATTTAGTAGAAAAGAAAGTAGAAAAGTATATAATGGAAATGGAACTTTATAAAAGGAAGGTATAGATGAAATCAATTTTTAGCATAAAGGAAAGACTAATCAAATCAATCGGAGAAAAAAGATATGTACATTCCATAGGAGTTATGGAAACGGCAGTAGAGCTAGCAAAGGCATATGGTGGAGATGAAGAAAAGGCAAGAATTGCAGGGCTTCTTCACGACTGTGCTAAATACAGGGATCATTTGTATCTCTTGAAAAGGGTAAGTGATTTTGATATAATTCTTGATGATATGATGCTTCAAAATAAAGAACTAATCCATGGACCACTGGGAGCAAAGGTAGCAGAAATAGAATACAATGTAAAGGATAAGGAAATCCTAAACGCCATATATTATCACACTGTAGGCAAGGAAGATATGACTCAATTGGAGAAGATAATTTATATAGCAGATTTTATCGAGCCAGGAAGAAACTTTCCAGGAGTGGATTTTTATAGGGAATATGCCTTTAAAGACCTTGATGGGGCACTTAGGCTTAGTATGGACAACACAATCAAGCATCTGGTAGATAAGGGGAAGCTCATTCATCTAAACACAATTAAGGCAAGGAATTATTTGATATTTATAGAAAAGAGTGAATTAGATGCTTAAAAGATTTTTAAGAGTGTTTGTTAGTTTTTTTATCATTTTTAGTCTATTATTTTTTGGTGCAACTAAAATTATGGAAATTTCAAAAAAAGATGTAGAGGAACCTGATAAAGAAAAACCAATTATGGCTAAGGAAAGCAAATCAGATTCTATTAACTTTCTCTTAATGGGGGTAGATAGTAAGGATGTAGAGGACAGTGAAGGTACAAGATCCGATACCTTAATGGTATTCAATGTGGACAAGTCCTCAGGTAATATCTCCATTTTATCCATACCTAGGGATACAAGAGCAAAGATAGAAGGCAGAAAGTATAAGGAAAAGATCAATCATTCCTATGCATACGGTGGACCAGAGCTTACAATGAATACCGTATCCAACTTATTAAATCTGGATTTGGAATACTATGTAATAGCAGACTATAACTTTGTAAGAAAGTTTGTGGATTTAGTCGGTGGAGTAGAAATAGATGTGCCTATGGATATGTACTATGAAGACCCAACTGCAGAGCCACCTCTACTAATAGACTTAAAAGCTGGAAATCAAATATTAGATGGAGATGAAAGCCTTCAGTACCTAAGATTTAGAAAAGGCTATAAAAATGCAGATTTGGGAAGAATAGAAGCACAGCAAAGTTTTATGAAGTCCTTAGTAAAAAGTACCCTAAGACCAATCAATATTATAAAGGTACCTAAAATGTACTCTGCATATAATAATTATATAACAACCAATATACCAGTAAAAACTATTGTAAAATTTGGCCTAAGTGCATTAAAATATGATTTAGATAATATGGATACAGCTACATTACCAGGTGAACCTAAATATGTAGGAGGAATATCCTATTATGTTCACTATGAAGATGAAACTCAAGAATTGGTATCTCAGATGTTTAACATAAATCAAGAAACTACAGTATCAAGCAATAAATAGGAGGTGTATATATTTTATGAAGGAAATCGAAAACAAGCTGTCCGTAATTCAAAAGGCAATCGAGGACAAGAAGGGTATAGACATGGAGGTATTGGATATATCCAAAATGACTTCTATTGCAGATTATTTTGTTATCGTTAGTGGAAATTCATCTACTCAGGTTACAGCTATAGCTGATGAGGTTGAAGATAAAATGTCTGAGGCAGGTTTTGAGCCATTATCAGGCAAAGAAGGCTATGGCAGCGCCAGATGGATTTTAATAGATTATGAGGACATAATCGTCCATATATTCCACAAGGATGAAAGGGAATTCTATAATCTAGAAAGATTATGGTCTCAATTCGAAAGAGAAAATACAAATAGGGGGTAAGTAAATGAGTTTAAATTTAGTAGCAACTGAAAAAGCACCAGCAGCTGTAGGTCCATATTCACAAGGAGTAGTAGTAGGAAACCTAGTATTCACATCAGGTCAACTTCCACTAGTTCCAGGTACAGGAGAACTAATCTCAGATATCGAAAAGGCTACAAGACAAGCTTTAGACAATGTAAAGGCAATATTAGAACAAGCAGGCTCATCCCTAGAAAAGACCGTAAAGGTAACAGTATTCGTAGCTGATATCAACGACTTCGGAAAAATCAACGAAGTATATGCAGAATACTTCTCAAACCACAAACCAGCAAGAAGCCTAGTAGAAGTTGCAAACCTACCAAAAGGTGGAGTAATTGAGATTGAAGCAATAGGGGAAATATAGGTAAGAGGTAAATGCAACGAAAAACGAACAACGAGAAGATCCTGGTATAAGCTGGGGTCTTTTTTTAAAAAAAAAAGACCTAGCAAAAGCCAGGTCTAATATCTCATGCTATATGAACTTCTTCTAATTCTTCTACGTTTCTTACGCTTTAAAAACTGAACCCTAAGGACAACTGTTCCAAATATTAAAAACAAATACCACTTACTAAGTATCTTGAAAATAAGCTTTGAACTAGGATCCACTTCTACATCTAAGGTGGATATTATATCGCCTTTTCCGATATTCTCTCCATCTAAAT
The DNA here is from genome assembly GCA_964485455.1 of uncultured Tissierella sp. Lineage (GTDB taxonomy): Bacteria > Bacillota > Clostridia > Tissierellales > Tissierellaceae > Tissierella_B. The sequence continues at coordinate 7,172 of CAZAJU010000061.1, read as the reverse complement.
AGAACTCTGTAACTCCAAGGACTTCACCCTTCTTTACAGGAGCTTTAAGGTCTTCTTTAAGAACTATTTTTCGTTCGATTTTTTCTTGAGATCCTGCAGCAACTGGATAGGTAAAGTCTTTATCCATAATACCAGCCACATACTGCTGCTTTCCATCCTCAATCTGGATATTATCAACGAATTCATTCTTATGAACTATTACAGCATTATCAAAGGCACTAAATCCATAGTTCAAAAGCTTATGGATATCACTATATAAATTGGCTTCACCTTGTGCTTTAAGTACTACTGCTATGAGCCTTTGGCCATCCCTTTCAGCAAAGGATACTAGACAATTTCCTGCTTGTCCTGTTGTTCCAGTCTTTATACCGGAAGCACCTTCGTACTTATATGGCACATTGACTCCATCTACATTTATTAGAGCGCTTCCTGCTAGAAGATTGTTGGTATTCCATAAATACCTTGCTTCAGTCTTCTTGTTAGTAGGACCTATGGTGTATTTAGTTGTGTTTACAAACTTTCTAAAGACCTCATTATTCATAGCATATTGACCTATTAAGGCCAAATCATGAGCTGTGGTTACATGGCTTTCATCATGAAGTCCATTTGGATTTACGAAGTGAGTATTCTTTGCCCCTATTTCCTTAGCCTTGTCATTCATCAGCTGCACAAAGCCTTCGATAGAGCCTGATACATGCTTTGCTATGGCAAATGCAGAATCATTAGCTGATTGAACCAATAGAGCATATAAAAGCTGCTCTAAAGTAAGCTTCTCACCTGGCTCCAATGCTATATGACTGCCTTGAGTCAAGCTAACTGCCTCTTGGTCCACAGTTACTATATCATCTAGATTGCCATTTTCAATAGCAAGTATTGCAGTCATGATTTTAGTAGTACTGGCAGGAAAAAGGACCTTGTCCATATTCTTATCATAAAGAATTTTTCCTGTATCATAGTCCATAAGGACAGAACCTTCGGATTGTAAAGTTAAATTTGTTTCTGCAAAGGAAAGGTAATATGTACCGAATAGAATAGCAACTATAAGAAGTAAAGCCACTTTCCTCAAAAGAATCACCGCCTATGTATTTTTAATACATAGATTATATCATGAAAGAAGAAGTATTTTAATATAAAATATTTGTTTTGCAAAAATAGATTAAAATTAACAAATCTTTCTATTTTATTAGTATAATAAAGTTATTAGGTATTTAAGTTCCTTAAGTTTCTGATACCTAAATATTGTTGTGAGAAACTTCATTTCTTAAAGTATTAGATACTAAGTTATGAAGTTAATATTACGGAGGTTGAGAAGATGAGTTCCTTTACAAAAAACGAACAAATAGTTATACTATTAATTGTTTTGGTAGTTGTACTATCTTTGGGGTATAAATTTGTAGTCAAAGATTTTTTAGCACCAAACGAACCTCAATTAACTTTAGTTGATACGCCTCAAGACACAATAGAAGAATTGGAAACAAAAGAAGATCCCCTAATCATGGTCCATATAAGTGGGCAAGTATATAGTCCTGGGCTGATAGAACTGGTTCGAGGAGATAGGGTCATAGATGCTGTCGAATTGGCAGGTGGATTGACTAAAAATGCAGATTTAGATAGAATTAATTTGGCTAAAAAGGTGGAAGATGAGGAGAAGATATATATTCCAAGGATTGGTGAATCAGAAGAGCCAATACCAGAGGACTCATCAAGCTCTAAAGCAGCTAGCCTTAAAATTAATATTAACTCAGCATCAAAGGAAGAGCTGGAAAGTCTTCCGGGCATTGGGCAAGTAATAGCCCAAAGGATAATAGATTATAGATCAACAAGTCCTTTCAAAACCATAGATGATTTAAAAAATGTATCAGGAATAGGAGATAAGATTTTCGAATCGCTTAAAGAACAAATAAGAGTAAAATAATGGAGGTAATAATATGGCTGAAAAGAAAAGATTGACCCAGCTAACTAAAACATCCGGGTGAGCGGCTAAAATAGGGCCGGAGACCCTTGCACAAGTTTTGGGCAACTTACCAAAGTTTCATGATGATAGATTGATAGTAGGTTTAGAAACCTCAGATGATGCAGCAGTATATAAGATAAATGACGATACTGCAATAATCGAGACTCTGGACTTTTTTACCCCTGTAGTAGACGATCCATATACATTTGGACAAATTGCTGCTACCAACTCCCTAAGCGATGTATATGCCATGGGAGGAGAGCCAAGTCTTGCAATGAATATAGTTTGCTTTCCTGACTGTTTAGAACCAGCTGTTCTTGGAGAGATTCTAAGAGGAGGGGCTGACAAGGTGAAGGAGGCAGGAGCCATACTAATCGGTGGCCACTCCGTATCCGATGATGAGCCGAAATACGGTCTTTCGGTTACAGGATTTGTTCATCCTGACAAGGTCTTAGCCAATGCATCTGCAAAGCCTGGAGACATATTGGTACTTACTAAGCCTATTGGTCTTGGTGTAATTAATACTGCCATAAAGGCTGACTTTGCAAGTAAAGAGGTTTATGAAAGAGCAGTAAAGGTTATGACTACCCTAAATAAATTTGGAAAAATGGCAATAGATAAAGCAGGAGGAGTAAATAGCCTTACGGATATTACAGGATTTGGACTGCTAGGTCATGTCCTTGAAATGGCTGAGGGAAGTGGTGTAACCATAAAGCTTAAAGCTTCAAGTATACCTGTAATAGAAGGAGCAATAGAATATGCCAATATGGGACTAGTTCCTGCAGGTACTTATGCCAATAAAAAGCATATTGCACATAAAGTGCTATTTAAGACTGAGCTACCTCAATATATGGAGGACTTACTATATGATCCACAAACATCAGGTGGACTTTTAATCTCCATAAAGAAAGAAAATGTAGAAATATTGATGAATGAATTAGAGAATAATCCCGTTGAATATGCTATAATTGGAGAAGTAATTGACAAGGGAGAATACTTTATAGAAGTAGAATAGAAAAGGGTGATTTTTTGGGAAATAGAAACTTATTTACTCTGATACCTAAAATAGATGAGTTATTGGAGAAGGATAGAATAAAGGAATTGATGAATATCATTCCAAGAAAAACCGTAGTAGATACTATTAGAGAAGAGATAGATAACCTAAGGGAAAGAATAAAGAAGGGCATATCGGAGGAAGAAATCCAAAGCATAATAGATAAGCTTTCTCACTCCATAGAAATCAAAGCCAAAAATAAGGATTCATATAAGTTAAAAAGATGTATAAATGCCACAGGTGTAGTGCTTCATACCAATTTAGGAAGGTCTTTAATCAACCAACAGGTAATGGAAAATGTCTTAGAAGTAGCATCTCATTATTCCAACCTTGAGTTCGATTTAGATAATGGAGTGAGAGGCTCAAGATACAGCCATCTAGAGGAGATTATAAAACAAGTTGTAGGCGGAGAGGCAGCAATGGTTGTAAACAACAATGCCGCTGCAGTTATGCTTGTTCTTAGCACCATGGCCAAGAATAAAGAGGTCATAGTATCTAGAGGAGAGCTTATTGAAATAGGAGGATCCTTTAGAATTCCTGACGTAATGAGTCAAAGTGGTGCCCATCTAGTAGAAGTGGGTACTACAAATAAAACCCACCTATGGGACTATGAAAATGCCATAACAGAAAATACAGCAGCCCTACTTAAGGTTCATACATCCAACTATAGAGTAGTTGGTTTTACATCTGCTGTGGATTCAGAAGAGCTTTCTGTTTTAAAGGAGAAGTACAATATCCCTATAATTGAAGACTTAGGTAGCGGAGTATTGGTGGACTTATCCAAGTACGGCCTAGAATATGAAAATACTGTACAAGACTCCTTAAGAAGGGGAGTAGATGTAGTAACCTTTAGTGGAGATAAGCTTCTAGGAGGACCTCAGGCAGGAATTATCGTAGGTAAGAAGAAATTTATAGATGCATGTAAGAAAAACCCTCTAACCCGTGCATTTAGAGTGGATAAATTTACTATAGCAGCCTTAGAGGGTACCTTAAAGTACTACCTGGATGAAGAAAAAGCTATGGAGGATATACCTACCTTAAGGATGCTTACAATTCCATTGGATGTCTTAAACAGAAAGGCTGAAAGCTTAAAGAAATCCATAGAAGACAATATATCCACAAAATATATAGAAGCAAATATAGAGGATAGCTACTCAGAAGTAGGAGGAGGCTCTCTACCAACGGAAAGAATACCGACACGTTGTGTAGTTTTAGATATAAAAACCATAAGCATCAATAGCTTTGAAGAAAATCTAAGAACAAACCATATACCACTTATTGCAAGAATCAATAAGGATAGGGTATACTTAGATGTACGAACCATTGATGATAAAGAAATAGAATTAGTAGTAGATGCAATAAAATATGCATTGGGAGTTGAACTGTAGTAATGAAGCATATTATCATAGGGACAGCAGGTCATATAGACCATGGTAAAACTACCTTAATAAGGGCTTTAACGGGAAGAAATACGGATAGGCTTGCAGAAGAGCAAAAGAGGGGAATCTCCATAGAGTTGGGATTTACCTATTTTGACTTACCCTCTGGACAAAGGGCTGGAATCATCGACGTTCCAGGACACGAGAAGTTTATTAAGAACATGCTTGCAGGTGTAATAGGAATCGATATAGTGCTTTTAGTAGTGGCTGCAGATGAGGGCATCATGCCTCAGACTATAGAGCACCTTGCAATCTTAGATATATTAGGAATCAAGAAGGGAATCATAGTATTAACCAAGACGGATTTAGTAGATGAAGAATGGGCAGAGATGGTAGAAGAGGATGTAAGGACTGCTGTCAAGGGCACTTTTATTGAAAATAGCCCAATAATCAAGGTATCTTCCACTAAGAAAACTGGTATTGATGATTTGATTAAAATGGTAGAAACTTTTTCTGAGGACCTTGAAGAAAAGAACGAAAACGACATGCCTAGACTTCCAGTAGACAGGGTATTTAGCATATCTGGCTTTGGTACAGTAGTTACGGGAACCCTTCTGGCAGGAAAGCTTAAGACAGGAGACGAGGTTCAAATCTATCCAGGAGACCAAAAGGCAAGGATTAGGACCTTGCAGGTTCATGATGAGGATGCACCTGAAGCCTTTGGAGGCCAAAGGGTAGCCATAAACCTAGCAGGGGTTAAGAAAGAGGATATTCACAGAGGCTCAGTGGTCGCTCCTGTAAATTCCATGATGGATACAAGTCTAATGGATGTAAAGATTAAGCTTCTTAAATCCATTGATAAGTCCATAAACAACAGAACCCGTCTACACCTATATATAGGAACTGAAGAGGTACTATGTAGGGTAGTGCTTTTAGATCGAGATGAGCTTTTACCAGGAGAAGAGGCCTTTGCTCAATTGAGACTAGAAGAGAATATAGTAGCAAAACGTGGAGATAGATTTATTTTAAGATACTATTCACCTATGTTTACTATAGGTGGAGGGACAATATTGGAGCCAAATGCCTCAAAGAAGAAGAGATTCGATGAAAAGGCCATAGAGGAGTTGGAGGTAAAGGAAACCGGCAGTACCACGGAAATATTAGAAAATATTATATTGTCTAATGAACTGTCATCTGTAAAGGAAATATCCGTAAAGACCTCCATGCTGGAAGAGAATATCAACAAGGATATTGAGATTTTAGTTGGAGAAGGGAAGGTCCTTTTATTCAATGCAACAAAGGAATCCTATCCAATACACAAGAGCCAATATGAAAAATTCCTCAAGAGGATTAATGAAGAAGCTGCAGCATATCACAAGAGATTTCCTCTAAGGACTGGTATATCAAAGGAGGAAATCAGAAGCAAGGTCCTAAGTAAGGCCAAGCCAAGAATTGCCGATATGATTATCCAAAGCTTTATAGAAAGTGGAGAAATAAATCAAAGTGGAGATATGTTAAGCCTTAAAGATTTCTCACCATCTTATACACCAGGTCAAGAGAAGGTAAGGGATATATTGCTTACTAAATTAAAGGAGAGCGAATATTTACCGCCAAAGAAGGAAGAGATATCAGCTGATGTGGATATGGTAGATGAGGTTCTATCTGCCTTAATAGGGAGTGGAGAAATAGTAAAAATCAATGAAGAGGTATTTTTATCTAAATCAAGCTATGACAAGGCTTTAGATAGCCTTAAGAAACATATACAAGCAAATGGTTCAATAACCATAGGGGAATATAGAGATTTGCTCCAAACCAATAGAAAAGTAGGTTTAGGGCTATTAGAGTACTTCGATGGATTGAAGATTACCAAGAGGGATGGGGAAAAGAGAACCCTAATCTAATAGGGGGAGATTTTTGTGAGTGGTAAAATATTAATTATAGATACAGATAAATCCTTTGTTAAAGGACTTAAATATAGCCTAGAACAGGATGATTACACCATAGATATATCTGATAGCCTTAAGGATGTTATGGATAAAATATATAAAAAGGTTTATGAAATGGTATTGATGGAACTAGAGCTTCCTGAAACTAATGGCCTTACTTTATGCCAAAATATTAGGAGCATCTCCTCCGTACCCATTATATTTCTTACAAATATTGATGAGGATATTAAGAAAATCCTTGCCTTGGAATATGGGGCTGATGACTATATGGTCAAGCCCTTTAATATCCTTGAGTTAAAGGCTAGGATGAAGGCAGTCTTAAGAAGGATTAACAACAAGAATGGAGAAAACGGAAGGCATATTATAGAGACAGAGCATTTTACCATAAATCCTTTAGGAAGAAAGGTCACTAGCCAAGATAAGAATATCAACTTGACAGGAAAGGAATTTGATCTATTATATGTATTGGCTTCCAATCCAGGACAAATCTACAGCAGGGAGGAGCTCCTAGAAAAGGTATGGGGATATGCATACTATGGAGATCTGAGAACCGTAGATGTTCATATAAGAAGAATAAGGGAGAAAATAGAAAAAGACGCTCGAGATGCTCAGTATGTTCTCACTAAATGGGGAGTAGGCTATTATTTTAAAGGGAATAAGTAAGGGTTAAGTAGGTCATACTAAGCTTAGCTCAGGAATCTTATATTTTGACATTAAAAGATATTATTCAGAATAACTTGACATAGATTTTACTTATGGTATACTAATATAGTTGTATAAATTAGCAATCTGGGGGTAGATGAGTTCTGGTGGGCTCTCTAGTCTTCAAAACTAGCGCG
>CAZAJU010000060.1:0-12621 GCA_964485455.1 uncultured Tissierella sp. | reverse complement strand
GCACTAGGGACTCTCACCCTTTAGATTACGCCCATGCTGGGCGCACAAAAATAAGTTAGCACGTATAAAATACGTGCTAACTTTCTATAACTTTCCACCATCTCTAAGTTTGCCTAAAAAATATGGCATTTGAATTCTCCACCAAGGCCAGTCATGATCTGCATCATATCCCCAGTAATCAATCCAAGCAGGAACATTCTTTTCTCTTAATATTTGTTCTAGTGCCTTTGTATCACGAATGGATTCTTCTTCATAAGCACCTTGACCTGTACATATTATTATATTCCCATGCTTATAAGCATCTAAATAATACTGATCATTTAAGTTTTTTAGATAATCTATAGGAGAATTTATATACACATTAAAATCACCTAAATTTTCCCCTACAAAAAACCTTGCATTATAAATCCCACTTAGTGCTATGACTGTATCAAATACATCTGGATGTCTAAAATAAAAGTTTGCACTATGATATGCACCCATACTACATCCTGTAGCTATCATTTTCCCGTAATAATTATTATGGGTTTGTATAAATGGTACTAATTCTTGAACTATATAATTATCATAGGCTTGATGATGGTTTGCGATATCACTTGGATGTGAGGATTTATTTAGCCATGTTTCATTGTCTATGCTATCTGGAGAATATACACGAATCAGCCCTTCATTTATAAAATAGGAACAGGCATCTATCATTTTAAAATCCTCATACTCATAAAATCTACCACCTGATGATGGAAATACTATCATCGGTTTACCGCTATGACCATATACTTTAAATTCCATCTCTCTTCCTAGATTGGAACTGTAAAACTTTTTGTATTCAATCTGCATACTATTCTCCTTACGATACTTAGTTATTTTTTTCTAATATAAACTTAGTTGCTTCCATAATAGGTTCAATGTCTTCTGATTTAAGAATAAATGCATAATTGCCAATAGCAGCAGCAAATATTGAAGATATTGGCCCATGGTAAACTAGTAGGTCTTGGTATTTCATTGTGATTTCATCTATAGAGTGAGCGTAGCTAATTTCATTAAGCTTTATACCTACATAAGCACAATATTGCTGCTCATTTAAGTTAGGCTCAGGCTCTAATCCCGCTACTACACGAGCATACTGATAGTAAAAATCCATGCTGTATGAATAATTAAACATATCCATGGATAATCCTCCTGGAGGACGTACATTTACTTCAAGGGCAACCAAACTTCCATCATTTAAACGGAAAAACTCAATGTGAAAAAATCTTTCCTTTAGGTCAAATGCTTTTACGATTTTAAGGCCTAAGTCTTTTATATCATCAGGCATTTTCTTATTGCAATAATAATACATATCCAAATTTTGTGTTACTGTATCCATTACGCCTTTATCGTAAATGAAAGAATTTGTAAAAACAACTTTTCCTTCTCTATCTACTAGGCCATCAAATGTGTGAATATTACCTTCAATAAATTCCTCCATAATATATTCTTTATCACCTTTATAATGGAAAAATTCATTAAGCTCGGATTCATTCTTTAGTTTATATGTGTCTGCTGCTCCAACCCCTTTATCTGGCTTTACACATACAGGATATCCCACTTCTTCTATTAGAAGTTTTGCATCCTCCAAGCTTTGAACTACTCTGCCTCTAGCCACAGGTATACCCGCTTCTCTAAAAACATCTTTCATCTTGGATTTATATTTAATTAACTGCATGTCATCGTTTTTTAAACCATATACATTAAAATCAGTTCTTAATTTTGCATCCAATTCCAACCAATATTCGTTATGTGATTCAATTCTATCTATTTTACCGTATTTAAATGTAAAATAGCCACAAGCTTTAAGCATTTGATCATAATCTTCCATATTTTCTAAGTAGTAATATTCTGCAAGAGATGATTTAACCTCTTGATCAAGCTGTTCATAATGATCTGAACCTATACCTAATACTCTAACACCAACCTTTGATAAGTTAATTATAAAATGCTTAAAGTTTGATGGAAAATTAGGAGATATAAATACATAATTCATAATCTCACCTCATTTAATTAATACTGCATAAATAATCTTAGAAAACATTTTAGCATAATTTGTAATATTCGGAAAGAATAATATTTCAATTTTATGTCGAAATATATGCATATATTTGCATCCAAATCATTTAGGAGTATAATAACAGTAAAGGGGTGGTTTCATGGAAAAAGAATCTTTAATAAGAGCCGGAGAACAATTTGTAGAAAATTCTATAAATAATTATATATCTAAGGAAATCGCTATCTCGGAAAAGGTAGCTGGAATGAAAATATTTGAGAAACCAATTTTTGCTTTTGGATCTGCAGATGATGAATACTTTAAAATATTAAAGCAACCATCGGTAATTGGAGACCATGTGATGCTTCCAAAGGATTGGTTTCCTGAAGCAAAGACTGTTATCTCATTTTTTCTTCCTTTCACAGAAGAAGTTAGACGCGGAAATAGCAGAGATATGGAATGGCCTTCTCCTGAATGGCTTCATGGACGTATTGAAGGTCAAGAGTTTTTACTTTCATTAAGCAAGTATATTGAAACAGTGCTTATAAATGCAGGGTATAAAAGTGTGGTTCCTGGTCTAGATGAGAGATACATATCAAGAAGCGAAGAATATACCAGCAACTGGTCTGAAAGACATGTTGCCTTTGTATGTGGACTTGGCACCTTTGGTCTATCTAAAAATCTTATAACCGCTAAGGGCATGGCTGGAAGATATGGAAGTATAGTAACTGAGCTAGAATTAACGCCAGATAAAAGGGATTATGAAGATATATATGAATATTGTTCAATGTGCGGAAAGTGCGTAAAAAACTGCCCAGCAAATGCTATATCCTTGGAAAATGGTAAAAACCATGATACTTGCAATAATTTTTTAAATATAATAAAAGAGAAAGTCAAGCCAAGAAACGGCTGCGGGAAATGCCAAGTAAATGTACCCTGTGAGCATAAGATACCTTTTAAAAAGTAAAAAGGATGGTTCTTTTGTTTACTTGAAACAAAAGAACCATCCTAAAGTTCAACTTCTATATAATATCACTTAAATCTTCAGCAAAATATGAACTTCTTACTAATGGTGCTGAAGCTACTCGCTTAAAGCCCATTTCTAGAGCTATTTCCTTATATTCATCAAATTGCTCAGGGGTTACGTATTCTACTACCGGAATGTGATCCATGCTTGGTCTTAGATATTGTCCAAGGGTTAGCATGTCCACATTAGCTTTTCTAAGAGCCTTGAATACCTCTATTACTTGTTCCTTTGTTTCTCCAAGACCTAGCATCATTCCTGATTTTGTTGCCATATGTGGTTTCTTTTCTTTAACATATCTTAGAAGCTCCACAGATCTTTCGAATATAGCCATTGGTCTTACTTTATCATATAACTCAGGTACAGTTTCGACATTATGGTTAAGTACATTTGGCTCTGCATTGATTATGATATCGATAAGGTCTTCTTCTCCCTGCATATCAGGAATTAAAAGCTCAACTGTAGCTTTAGGAGCACTTTTTCTTATTTCCTCAACAACTCTTCTAAATTGATTAGCACCTTGGTCATCTAAATCATCTCGAGTAACTGAAGTAATTACCGCATGCTTTAAACCTAGTTTTGCCACTGCCTTTCCTACATTTACAGGCTCCATCTCATCAACATTATCAGGAGCAGCACTTGTTACATTACAGAATGTACAATTTCTTGTACAGTTTCTTCCAAGGATCATAAATGTTGCCGTTCCTCTTTGAAAACATTCCATTTGATTCGGGCAGTTTGCATCATTACATACTGTATTTAAATGAAGATCTGATATAAGTGAATTAACTTTATTTGAAGTTTTTCCACCTTGCATTTTAACCCTGATCCATTCAGGCTTTCTTGTTACTTTCATTTAATCATCCTTTCTAGGACCAAAGGGACAAAATATTTAGTCCCCTTTCCGTTTATAGTAGTAAGAACTATTAGTTCTTTTTATTAAAATTAAACAACGATTACATTATATAACAATAATTATTTTATTTCAATTTAAGTATCAATGAAACTACTTGCAGGCATCTCAAACACTGCTGAAATTAGGTAAGTGATTTAGGCATCAACAGTCTTGTGAAACAAGACATCACATCGCCGTAACAATTCTTGTATCGTTTAGACACCCATCTGTTATATAATAAGGAACCTAGCTTCTTATAGAAGCAGGGACATTTCACCTAGTTACAGCTGAGAAAGATTGGAAAGCATATTTGTCAATGGTGGTACAACTTGTTTCTTTCTGGATAAAACTCCTGGAGCATTAAAGGAGTTGTTCTTAAGGGTCTTTCCAAAGGCTTCTGCTACCAAGGCCTTATGGTCTCCAACTACGATTATTTCAGAGCTTTCCTCAAATATGTCTGTTAAGAGTAATAGGAACAAGGAATATCCATTTTCCTTTGCTTTTCTTTCCATAGCTTGTAGTAAATCATCTCTCATATCACTTAAGCTTTCAGGATCCATTGTGTACACCTGAGCTATTCCAACTTTTTCATCCTTGATATTAAAGGTCTTAAAGTCTTGACTCAATAGATCCTCAGGAGTCCTTCCCACAAGAGAGGTTCCTGCCTTAAACATTTCTGAAGCAAAGCTCTCGACATCTATATCTGCGATTCTAGCTAGTCTTTCCAGCATCATCTCATCTGTCTTGGTTGATGTAGGAGATTTTAAAGATAGGGTATCTGAAATTATGGCTGCAGCTAATAAACCAGCCATTTTCTTAGAAGGTCTCCTTCCGTTTTCAAAATACATAGACGCAACAATAGTAGATGTAGAGCCTACCGGTTCATTTCTAAAATAAACAGGATTTCCAGTAAATACATCAGCCACCCTATGATGATCTATTATCTCAAGAATTTCTGAATCCTCAAGGCCATCAACTGATTGACTTCTTTCATTATGGTCTACTAGAATTACCTTCTTTTTCATACTAGAAATCAAATGATATCTAGATATCATCCCTACAATCTTCTTATTCATATCAACTACAGGATAAGACCTAAATCTAGACTGACTCATAGCTTCCTTTACATCATCTACTAAATCATCTAAGGTAAATATTATTAAACCCTCTCTAGTCATTAAATAATTAAGTGGTACACTCTGAGTGATTAGCCTAGAAGTCGTAAATGTGTCGTTAGGAGTGGAAATTACAGCTACCTTATTCTCAATAGCCTTTTGAAGTAAATCTTCATCAAGCTTTCCATTGCCAGTAATAATCATTATTGCTGCCTTATTATCTATTACAAATTCCTGGGCTTCTCTCCTATCTCCACAGATAGTTATTTCATTCTCATAGGAATTGTTTTTAATGCTATCAATGTCCATAGCAATTATGGATATGCCTCCTACATTCTCCCTATTTTCCTTAGGTATATGAATAGGATTAGCTGACAATGTTTCTATGATATTATCTATGGATGTTTTAGATTTACCTAGTATGTTGTTGTCCCAAACATCAATGTAATTATGTATGATATCTGAAACAGTTACTATTCCTACAATCCTATCATCCTCATCCACAACTGGAAGGGTATTAAGATTGTTTTTTTTCATTATATTTAAGCCCATTCTTAAGGATATATCTGAGCTTACTGGTGCTATTTTATCAAATTTCAAGTCTTCTACGCTTAACCTTAAGGTGTCTATTAAAATTGGCTCTTTTACACCAAAGTAATCCAATATAAACTTAGTTTCAAGACTAATATTTCCTAGTCGAACTGGGATAGCATTGTACATTCCAGTATTATTTTTATATTCAGCATAAGCAAGAGCAGCACATATTGAATCGGAATCAGGGTTCTTATGACCTGTTATATATACAGTTTCCTTCATTTTTTCACTCTCCAATTCTATAAATTAGTGAAGATGCTTTATCTTTTCCTAATTATAACATAGTTTATTGTTAAATTAAATGTAGTAGCGTTTAGGAAACCATTATCATTTAAAAATATTTAATAAACCACTGAAATATCTAAATCCTATCCTTCTAATAAGAATTATACTGCTTACAAGGGTTCCAGAGATTAGTTTTCAGTGGTTTGATTTATATACTTATTTATTTATTATTGTGATTATCTGAAGTCATTCTTACTGCCTTTTTTTGAGTAGTATTTCTACCTATTTTACAACAATCCAATGGTTCTGAACCGAAGGAATCCTTATTAGCTTCCTCCAATCTTTCCAACCATCTTTTGATTATTCTTTTCATTATACTGCCTCAATACCCACTACTTTATAACCTGCTTCATCTACTGCAAATTTAATTGCCTCATCTAAATCGTTACTATCTACATCCAAAAGAGCATATTTTTCTTCTAGTTTTACTGCTACATTAGATACTCCGTCTATTTCATTTAATGACTCTGCTACATGGTGTGCACAATGATTACAGCTCATGCCTTCTATTAAAACTTTCTTTCTCATCTTTATCTCTCCTTTGATTTTTTATAGTATTGGATAGTAAATTTACTATTTAACAGGTTTGAAATTCTTTAGTCTTAATGCATTTGACACAACTGATACTGAGCTTAAACTCATAGCTGCTCCTGCTATCATAGGATTTAGTAGGGGTCCTCCAAATAAATGTAACAAGCCCATAGCTACTGGAATTCCCATTGTGTTATAAGCAAATGCCCAAAATAGATTTTGCTTTATATTTCTTATAGTTGCGTTACTCAACTGAATGGCAGTGGCAACATCCATAAGATCGCTCTTCATTAGAACTATATCTGCAGACTCCATGGCAACATCAGTACCAGAACCAATAGCGATACCCACATCTGCTTGTGCTAAGGCTGGTGCATCGTTGATTCCATCTCCAACCATTGCCACCTTCTTACCCTCAGCCTGAAGTTTTTTAACTTCATTTGCCTTGTCTTCAGGCAGTACCTCTGCTAAAACTATATCTATATTAACTTGTTTCGCAATTGCCTGGGCAGTTCTCCTATTATCTCCAGTAATCATAGCTACTTGAATTCCCATTTTATGAAGGCTTTCAATTGCTTTTTTACTATTTTCTTTAACTGTATCAGCTACAGCTATGATTCCCGCAATTTTTCCGTCTATTGCTACAAACATAGGTGTCTTACCCTCTTCGGCTAATCTATGGGATAAAGCTTCCGAATCCTCCAATGAAATGTTTCTGTCCTCCATAAGCTTTATATTTCCTGCTAATATAGTCTTTCCTTCTATGTCTACTTCAATACCATGACCTGGGATAGCCTTAAATTTATCATTTTTCTTAAACTCTAAGCCCTTTTCTTCAGCTTTTCTAACTATTGCTTCACCTAAAGGATGCTCTGAGCCTTTTTCTGCAGATGCTGTAAGATTCAATAACTCATCCTCTGAAATTCCAATTGTAATTATATCTGTAACCTTTGGCTTTCCTTCTGTAATAGTTCCCGTCTTATCAAATACTATGGTTCCTACTTGATGGGCAGTTTCCAATGCTGTACCACTCTTTATCAAGACCCCATTCTCTGCTCCCTTTCCTGTTCCTACCATTATAGCTGTAGGTGTAGCAAGACCTAGAGCACAAGGACAGGCAATTACCAATACTGCAATAAATATTGTAAGTGCAAAGGTAGAGGATTCTCCACCAATAAAGTACCATAGAAGCCCTGATATGGTTGCTAGACCAATTACTATTGGAACGAAATATCCTGAAATCACATCTGCCAACTTAGCAATAGGAGCCTTTGAGCCTTGAGCATCTTCCACAAGCTTTATTATCTGAGCAAGGGCTGTATCCTTACCAACTTTGGTTGCCTTGAACTTTACTGAGCCATTTTTATTAATACTTGCTCCGATAATATTATCTCCAACATTCTTCTCAACAGGTATACTCTCTCCTGTTAGCATGGATTCATCTACTGAAGTATTACCTTCTACAACTATTCCATCTACTGGTATCTTATCCCCAGGCTTAACCAATATAATATCTCCTGTTTCAACTTCATCTATAGAAATTTCTACTTCCTTACCATCATTTATTATGATTGCAGTCTTAGGTTGAAGTCCCATTAGTTTTTTAATAGCTTCAGAGGTCTTTCCCTTAGATACTGCCTCCAAATACTTACCCAAGGTTATTAATGTAATGATTACAGCTGCAGATTCAAAGTATAGGTCTGATGCATAACTATGATCTCCACCCATAATCTTCACAGTAGCAAAAACACCATAAATAAATGCTGCTCCTGTGCCTATTGCAATCAAGGAATCCATATTTGGACTGGCCTTTAATAAGGTCTTAATTCCTATGGAGTAATATTTATTTCCTGCTATTACTACAGGGATTGTTAGCAATAACTGTAGTAAGGCAAAATTTAGGGGATTATGATGAGGAGCTATTATTTCCGGTAGTCGGGCTCCTAACATATGACCCATGGATATATATAGTAAAGGGATAGTAAATATAGCAGAGACTAAGAACTTAGTCCAAAGAAGCTTTATTTCCCTTTCCTTCCTATCTTTATCCATATCTACAGTTTCCTCTTCCTCCCTTACCTTATATCCTGCCTTTTCTACTGCTCTTTTAATATCTGAAATCCTAACTTGTGAAGGGTCATAGGTTAAGAATAATTTTTCTGTAGCAAGATTTACATCGGCCTTTTGAACTCCTTCAAGCTTTCTCGTAGCTGTCTCCACAGCTTTAGCACAAGATGCTCATGTCATCCCTTCAACGGAAAGAGTCTTAGTAATTGATTCAGTAATTGCTTTATAGCCTGCCTTTTCAACAGCAGCTTGAATATCCTCAACTCTTAAAGTTCCCTCATCATAAGTTATAACCAGCTTCTCCGTAGCTAAGTTTACATTGGCTTCCTCTACCCCTTCAAGCTTTCTGGTTGCCCTTTCCACAGCCTTAGCACATGAGGCACAGGTCATACCTTCTATGTTTAATGTTTTTTTAGCCATAAAAACTCCTCCATTACTTCCCAATTACCTTAGTCAGAAGCTCCATTACCTCATCTAGTTTTTCTTCACCATTATCTTCTCCATTAAATGCCTCTCTTACACAGTGATCTATATGTTGTCTAATAATCAACAAATCAGCCTTCTTTAATAGAGATTGAGCAGCAAGGATCTGATTTGAAACATCTACACAATATCTACCTTCTTCAAGCATCTTTATAGTAGCTTCTATTTGTCCTTTAGCTGTTTTTAAAGATTGTAATGCCTTTTTCTTATCTTGATTCATATGATTTTTATGATCCATAATTTACACCCCCAATCAACCCCTCCCCCACGGTGGGGGTCTATGCTTTTATAATAAACCCTTGAACTATTATTGTCAAGGGATAAAAAAAGCAAAGCCTTTTACTACTTAGACCTTGCTCTATCTATTTTTAAACTACTAGATTCTTAAGACTATTAATATCTACATAATGGACTCCTATGATTTCCTTTAAAACTTAATCTTCCTCTATTAATAATTAGCTGATGCAATATCTCTGACTATCTCTCCCGCTATTATAAGCCCTGCAACTGAAGGTACAAAAGCTACACTTCCGGGTATTTGTCTTCTTTGAGTACATTTTCTTTCAGTTCCCGGTGGGCATACGCATTTAGTCTTGCAATTGTCTTCTTCACTCTCAATAGGTTTAATAGGTGGTTCTTGAGAATATACTACCTTAAGTTTTTTAACCCCTCTCTTCCTTAGCTCATGCCTCATGACCTTTGCTAGAGGGCATACACTGGTCTTATAAATATCAACTACTTCTAATCTAGTTGGGTCTAGCTTATTTCCTGCTCCCATACAACTTATGATTTTTACATTTGCTGCCTTTGCCTTTTCTATAAGTAAAAGCTTAGAAGATACCGTATCTATTGCATCTACTATGTAGGTAAAGCCTGAAATATCTATGCTTTCAGCAGTCTCAGCTGTATAGAAGGTCTGATATATATCTACTTTGCAATTAGGATTGATCTCCAATATTCTATCCCTCATAACCTCTACTTTGGGTTTTCCAATAGTCTTTCTTGTAGCTATAAGTTGCCTATTTATATTTGTTAGACATACCTTATCATCATCGATTACGGCTATATGTCCAACACCACTTCTCACTAAAGCCTCAACGGTAAAGGAACCTACTCCCCCTACGCCAAATACTGCAACACTGGAATTCTTTAATCTTTCTACTCCTTCAACACCCAGGAGCAGTTCTGTTCTTGAAAATTGATTCATCTATTTCTCTCCTTACTAATACTATTAACAAGGCAAAACCCACTTTAAAAGCGGGCTTTATTATTACATAAATATTATACTATTGTTAAGCTTTTTATGCTATATACTTATTATACCAGGATTCTGGTATTATATATCACTATCATTATGAAATCTAGATCTCAAAAAGATTTCTCTTGTATTCTGAATAAAGACTTCTCATTTCATCAACCTTAGAGTAGATTGTCTTCTGTAAATCAGATACGGTTTTATAATCCTCTGCTGCTATTGCTTCTTTTATAGCCTTAAATAAACTCTTCTTGCTATAGCTGTCCTTCACAAGATCAATTCTTATGTCCCTAATTTTCATCCAATTGGATATATCCAAGTCCGATGAGTTGTTAGGATCATGTAATAATCTAGTATTCTTGATTTCTTTAAATAAATCAGGAAGTATTCGATGTTCAATTTCAGTTACCCATTTACTAATTGCAGCTACAGTAAAGCTTCGGATAATCTTTTCTCCGATTACATCCCCTTTCATCAAAACAGCCGTCTTTTCTTTGTATTCCTCAAAGGCTGAGATATTCTCATATACCGTTGAAGGTACCTTTCCAAAATATCTATCCCTTTCTTCATCTGTAAAATCATCGAATACATCTACTTCGCTTCTATATGCTCTTTCCTTTTCTAGGTAGGCTGCATCTTGACCAGGTTCCTTTGAAAGCTCATCCAAAAGCTCAGCTTCGCTTCTATTATTCTTAATTGCATATTCTATTCCATCATTCATACCCATCAACATTGTTGCAATACAAAGGAAGGTATTAGTATGAGGATTAGGGGATCTCAACTCAAATCTAGTAGCCAATGGATTGTTTTCATCCCTAATAAGGCCTAGTAGTACAGTTCGGTTTCTCGAAGGTTGCTTTGTTGACTTTCCAAGAGATGTAACTATACAAATTGGAGCCTCAAAGCCCTTTTTAAGCCTTTTAAATGCTTCATTCGATGAAGTAATAAATGGATTCATCACCTCATAATTATTTAAAATCCCCATAATAGCGCCATAACCCAAATTACTTAAGTAGCTATCAGTGGTTGGATTGAATAAATTTACCATCTTACCTGATTTAAGCTTTGCAGCAACTCCTAAGTGAACATGCTCACCACTACCAGCAACTCCAGGAATAGGCTTAGCAAGGAATGTTACATCCATTCCGTTCTTTCTGAAGGTTTCCTTAACAATTCTCTTTACAATTAGCTCATTATCTCCACATTGAACTGCATTGGAGTATTTCCAGTCTATTTCAAGCTGTTCCATAATTCCTGATAGGGAACCGTCAGTTTGAAGCCTAGCCTTTACTCCACCTGCTTCCTTATGTCCCATTTCAGGATTTAGTTTGTATTTTTCCATAGTTTGAAGGGATTGCTCAAGGGCTGTTCTTACTGCTCCTCTGGTCTTTGACCAATACTGCTCGTGAAGCTCCTGAGATGTGCTTAGTTCCTCAGTGTCTCTGCTGTCATTAGGTGTCATTACCCAAAACTCTAGCTCAGTGGCAGAGGTAACCCTTATTTCTTCGATATCATCCTTGGTAAATCCAAATCCATTTAAACATTCTGGATATTCATCTATTAGCTTTAGAGTATTTTCCTTGAAGAAATTAACTGCATTTAAAAGTATATGCCTTGAA
The DNA here is from genome assembly GCA_964485455.1 of uncultured Tissierella sp. GTDB lineage: Bacteria > Bacillota > Clostridia > Tissierellales > Tissierellaceae > Tissierella_B. The sequence goes on along the minus strand of CAZAJU010000060.1, from coordinate 730 downwards.
TCCACAGGAACTCCATCATGATATAAAAAGCTTGGAATTTTAATGGTTCCTACAGGAAGATTTGTATCTTCATCAATATTTTCATAGTTATAATCCACAAACCAATTACAATCTAAATCCGCCTTAAGATCGATCTTAGCATTGTCTAGGCTTGCGATAGTTGGAAGGTATACAGACGACCCATCAGTCTGTACTGCAATACCATTTAGGAATGTATCCATGTCTTCAAGAAATATCCTAACCGGTATCTTCTCATCAGTTTCATGCCCTATGAGATCAACACCAGAAAGAGAAACAAATTTTATTTCATTATGTTGGTTTAGAATTTCAGTTAAATCTTTCTCATTATGCTGCTCTTTTTCTATGACATAAATCAGGTCCTTAGCCATCAATTATCAGCCCTTTCAATTTTCTATCTTAAATTTTATTCCTAATCAGAACTTTAGTCAATTCTTATTTGATAGTATTAGTATTCACTAAAGGAATATTTAAAAAATAAAGCTTGTAAAATATTAACATCCATGATATTATAAAAAAGAACTTAAATTAAGAGTAAATAGTAACACAATATATTTCCATAAGTACTAGTGTATTTTCGAGATCTTATTGGTGAATATTTCTATAGTTTAAGAAATAAAATATCGGAGGTACACATTATGAATGGTACAGTAAAATGGTTTAACGCAGAAAAAGGATTTGGATTTATTACAGGAGAAGACGGAAAAGACGT
>CAZAJU010000059.1:0-12885 GCA_964485455.1 uncultured Tissierella sp. | reverse complement strand
TGATAAACTTAGACACCCGTGTCTAATTTGTCGGTTGAATTATATGAGTTCACGCACATCGCAGAAATATTATATATTCATTATACAACATAAATAAGAATTCTTCAATAAAAGATTCAAGATGTCTTAATTATTTAAACTCTCCTCTGTACTAATTCCTAAAATTCTATTAATATCTTTTTCATCAATGGTTTCTTTGAATAAAAGTTCTTCAGCCATTCGCTCTAGTAATTCTTGGGACTCCTTCAGTAGACTAATGGTATCATGATATAGCTCTGAAAGAATGATTGAAGCTCTCCCCAATAGATTGCTTTCACTAGATATTCCTATAGATGAAAGGGCATTGAGATTTAATAAGCCAAATTCATCATCCATACCAAGATTTCCAACAATTGATATAATTGTTTCGGTAGCCTTTTCTAAATCTGAGGATGCTCCAGTAGTAATATAATCTTTACCATAGATAATCTCCTCTGCTGCTCTACCACCTAATGCAACCATAATATTTGAAGTAAGATCCTTTCTCGTTCTATAGATTTTATCTTGAGGTATATTGATGCTGAAGCCGCCAACTCCTCTTGTACTTGGGATTATACTTACCCTTGTTACCCTATTTTTATTGTCTACTAATTTTGCTATTAGTGCGTGGCCTGCTTCATGATAAGCTGTTATCTCCTTATCCTTTTTATCAATATGACTTCTTTCCAACTTTTCATCGCCAACAAGAAGTTTATAGTAAGACTTCTCGATATGTTCTTTAGTTATATCTTTATCTTTACCTTTTACTGCCATGATAGCTGCTTCGTTCAATAAGCTTTCTAATTGAGCACCACTGAAAAATATAGTTTCCTCAGCAAGTTTTCTCAAGTCAATTTCTTCACTCAATGGCTTGTTTTTACTATGAAGGCTTAAAATTCTATATCTCGCATTTACATCTGGCAATTCAACCTCTAATTGTCTATCAAATCTACCAGGTCTCAGTAAAGCTTCATCAAGTACATCAATTCTATTGGTTGCCGCAACCACTATGACACCTTCATTTTCCTTGAAACCAGACATCTCCGTAAGAAGAGCATTCAGGGTTCTATCTCCTTCTTCACTACCTCCGAAATCACTACCTTTACGTTTCTTTCCTATACAGTCTATTTCATCTATGAAGATAACTGACTTACCTGCGCCTCTGGCCTTTTTAAATAGGTCTCTTATTCTACCTGCTCCTAGTCCTGCATATACCTGTACAAAATCAGACCCAGAAACCGCATAAAAAGGTACATTTGCTTCGCCAGCAAAGGCTTTTGCTAAAAGAGTCTTACCTGTTCCAGGAGGTCCATAAAGTAAGACCCCTCTTGGCATCCTTGCACCAAATTTCATATAGTCCTCAGGATTCTTTATGAAGTCTACCATTTCACCAAGAGAGCGTTTAGCCTCCTCATTTCCTGCTACATCCTCTAAACATACGTCAATTGATGGCATGCTTTCATCCATCTTGGAAATAGATGCCATTTCTTTTTCAGCTTGGCCTGAGAAACCATTTTTAATGGAAATAATCACCATGGTCAATAAGGATAATAGTATAATAACTGGCATTATGACATCACTTGACCTAAAATCCTTTTCATGAACTAATACATTCTGTATTAATAGCTTTTCCTTAAACCCTTCGGTTCTAGGATTGTCGGTTATAGCTTTTCTCCCGTTCTTAAGAATAACCTCTAACTTTGAATCCTGGCCCATATATACCTCTTTTACAGCTCCTTTATTAAGAAGCTGCAAGAACATATTATATGATATTATATCTACTTTATCTTTACTATTTGAATATAAAAAAATTCCCGATATCAAAGCTATAACTAGTATAAGAATAAGTACAAATGCTTTATTCCTTTTTATAATTGTCACCCTTTCTATTAGTGTGTGTATAGTTTAAAGCTTCTATAAATCATTATAGCACCCTAGATATAGCAAGTCCATTTCCTCTATATGGCATCATTTCATCGGAAAACCAAAAAACAGGCAGCGCCTGTTCTTTGATTAATCCTTATTTTTAAGTGCTTTGATTACTAAATCTAGTTTCTTATTTTGATCTTCAGATAATAATGGCCTGATACTTTCAAGCTTACCTAAAATTTCCTTGTATTTTTCAGGACTTAATCCCTCTTCCATCTCCTTGTTGATTTTAATAATTTCAAAAAATATTTCTTTATCGCTTTTATCCTTATACTCCTCAGCTAATTTTTCAACAACTTTTAATTGCTCTTGATCTGGAATATTTTCCTTCATTGACTTAATAAATTCATCCCTGTTACTCAAATTTATTCCTCCTTCTTTATCTTACTATTCTTAAATCTATGAAGTATGTTTTATTATTATTCCAGACTATAGAACCTTTCCTCTTTAATAAACATATAATATAGACATGAGGAGTTAGGAGGTAAAATATATGGATACCCCTTTATTGTTATTAGTTCTTTATCTAACCCAAAATGATAGTTTCAATGTTTCAGGAGAGCCTCTACATAGTATGTATGACTACTTAAATACCATGGAAATAAACCCTCAATATACTAAGACAAAGCTTAAAATAGCAAAAAAAATATATCCCATCTTGCCTATTGAATATGCTTATTTGATGCGTAAATCTATTTCTTTGGTGGAGAAGACCATTCATTTAATTGAAACTGTAGATTATTTAAAAACAGAAGAAACTGACAAAATTAATCCACTGAATATGGATTCTAAGGAAAGACTTAAAAAAATCACTTCAGTTGTCCAGGATGAAATAAAGGGTTCAGATAGAGAAAGTCTTGGAATGGTAATGGATTTAGTAGTCAATATGGACAGATACAAAAAAATTATATCTACTTATAACCAAGTAAGCCGCAACAAGGACTTACTTTCGGATAAAGAAAGTCTTATGTCCTTGATGGAGGCTTTTATGGAAGGAAGCAGCGAAAAGGATAAAGAAAAAATTAAGGATATGAAAAAGATGATGGATATTTTCATGCTATTGGATGGCCCAAAAAACAAATAAACCTAATGAAGTCTAATCCTTCATTAGGTTTATTAGGTTTATCATATCATAAGGCAAGGGCGCCTTAAATTCTATAGGTTTTTTAGTCCGTGGATGAATAGCTTTAAGATAATAAGAATGGAGAGCTTGTCTAGAAATCAGTTCACTTTTTTCGAAATACAGGCTATCTCCAATTATTGGATGTCCTAAATGCTCCATATGCACACGTATCTGATGTGATCTACCCGTATGAATTTGTACCTCCACCAAAGTAGCATTTTTATATCTTTCAACAATCCTATAGCTAGTTCTTGCATCTTGACCTGATTCTGTAACGGTTTTTTTTACGCTTCTGTCTTCCTCTCTACCTATAGGTAAATCGATAGTTCCTTCATCTTTTTCTATAATACCACTTACTATGGCAAGGTACTTCTTTTCAACGGTATTGTCCTCAAATTGAAGGGCCATCTGTTGATGAGCATAGGAGTTCTTCGCAATTATAAGTAATCCAGTAGTATCCATATCTAAGCGGTTAACAAATCTGATCTTTTTCTTTATGTTGTTTTTCTTAAAGTAAAATGCAATACCATTTGATAGAGTATTACTTTGATGTGACTTGGTAGGATGAACGACGATATTTGGTTGTTTATTTAGGATTAAAAGGTCATAATCCTCATATACAATATCCAAGTTCATTTCTTCGGGCTCTATATTCTCAGTTTCATCGGCCATTAAGAGGGTAATTTTATCTCCTTTTTGAAGTATAAGTCCCTTCCGCTGAAATTTTCCATTAACTAGAATCATTTTTTCCTTATAGAGCTTTCTAAATAATCTTCCTGATATTTGCTGAGTTTCAAGGAAATCTTCTAGGTTTGAGCCTTCTCTATTATATATAAAGTTTATTACATTTTCACTATCATTATATATTTTCATAATAACCACCTTACTTTTTTTAATATTATATAATATAATAGAGTTTGAATCAATCAGGGCAATTTAAAGAAAAGGTTAGATACAGTGGAGGTAGAAACTTGAGTATTACTAATCGAGTGATAAATATAATTTCAAATAGAAATTATGAATCTAGAAACACTAAGATAAAACTTATAGATATTCTAGAAGAAAAAGGCTTTATAACAACTGAAGATTATAACCCAGATGCAGAACTTAATATTTGCATAGGTGGTGATGGTGCATTTTTAAGATCAATTCATAAACATAAATTCCCTACCACCCCATTTGTAGGCATAAATACAGGACATCTTGGCTTCTTTCAAGAAGTATCTCCATCAAATATGAAGGAATTCGTAGATAAGTATACAAATAAGGAATATACAGTGGAAGAACTTCATCTTGTAGAAGCACATGTATGTACAAAAAATAAATGCTTTATATTGACTGGAATAAACGAAATTGTAATTAAGGGAATAAAATCTAAGGTTGTTCATCTTTCAATGTTTATTGATGGCAATCTTCTTCAAAAATTTAGTGGTGATGGTGTAATAATATCTACACCAGCAGGTAGTACAGCATACAACTTTTCTAGCGGAGGTAGTATAATATATCCTTCTTTACAATCGTTGCAGATAACTCCACTTTCTCCTATTAACTCAAAGGCTTATAGATCCTTGCCAACAAGCATAGTTATCCCAGGAGATTTGCCTATACATATAAAACCTGAATTCAGATATGAAAATTCCATACTTATAGTTAATGATGGGATGGAATTTAGATATGATGATATAGTAGACATCAAGCTTAAGATATCAGAAAAAAAGGTATACAAAATAAATCTTAGTAAAAATATTTATTGGGATAATTTAAAAAGCAAGTTCCTGTAAAAAACTAAAGAAGAGCCTAAAGGCTCTTCTTTTAGCTTAATAGCAACTCTTCGAATTGATTTACCAGCTTTTTAAAAAGCTTCATAGCATTATTAACAGGCTCAGGTGTTTGCATATCTACTCCTGCTTTTCTGAGTACATTAATCGGATAATCACTGGATCCGCTCTTTAAGAACGTTAAATAGTCCTCTACGGCAGAATCTCCTTCATTAAGAATCTTTTGAGATAGAGCCACAGCTGCTGAAAAGCCTGTAGCGTATTGATAAACGTAGTAATCATAGTAGAAATGAGGTATTCTAGCCCATTCAATTGCTATTTCTTCATCGACAACTACATTATTTCCATAATATAGTTTATTAAGTTCTTTATAGGTTTCGCATAGATAGTCGGCTGTCATAGCCCCTCCATTCTCCAAATGCTCATGGATAAGCTTTTCAAATTCAGCAAACATTGCCTGTCTAAATACAGTAGTTCTAAAGGATTCTAAATAATGGTTCAAAAGATATAGCTTTTCATTTCTGTCCTTAACATTTTTTAGCATATAATCTAACAACAAGCATTCATTTGCTGTTGAAGCAACTTCTGCCACAAAAATGCTATAATTCCCATATACATAAGGCTGATTTTTTCTAGTAAAATAGCTATGCATAGAGTGTCCCATTTCGTGGGCTACAGTAAATACATTATCCAAAGTATCATGATAGTTCAACAAAATATATGGTTTTGAATCATATGAACCACCTGAATAGGCTCCTGATCTCTTCCCTCTGTTTTCATAAATATCTATCCAACCTGAGTTAAATCCTTCTTCCATTCCCTCATTATATTCTTTTCCCAAAGGTTGTAATGCCTTCTTGATTATTTCAACACCTTCAGTAAATGGAATATTAAACTCCACATCCTGAACTATTGGTACGTAAAGATCATACATATGAAGCTCATCTAAACCCAATACATTTTTACGAATATCCATATATCTATGCAGAGTATCCAAATTCTCATGAATTGCCAATAAAAGATTGTCATATACACTTAAGGGAATATTATCAGAACTTAAGGCAGCTTGCCTACTATTTTCATAATTTCTTAACTTTGAATTTACTATATGACCTTTTAAATCTCCATTTAAGGATGCAGCAAATGTATTTTTAAAGCTATTATAAGTCTTATAGAGCTCTGTAAAAGCTGCTTTTCTAACTTCACGGTTTTTCGATTCCATCAATGGAATAAAATTACCTGAAGTTATCTCAACATCAACCCCATTTTCATCCTTTATCATAGGAAACTTTAAGTCAGCATCATTTAACATTGAAAAGATTTTATTTGATGCACCTACTACCTCACCAAATTGAGCAAGAATTGATTCCTCCCTTGCTGAAAGCACATGTTTCTTTTCCCTAAATATATCCTCAAGTAGTTGTCTATAAAGTTTTAGATCATCATTCTCTTCAATATATTTCTCTAGAGTCCCTTCATCTATAGTAAGAATCTCTGGAGTAACAAAGGATACCCTATCTGATATTTCTACATAAAGGTTCATCGCTCGGTCACTTAACTCTTGAAAAGTTGAATTTCTAGTATCCTCGTCAAGCTTCATATGTGCATAGGAGTACATATTCTCAATAACTCTATATAGGTCCTCTCTATCCTTAAGTGCCCTATATAGATTCTCACTACTTAAGGAAACATTTCCTCTATGAGTTTCAAAATCATCCTTAAGTTTTTCAGCTTTTTCATAATCACTATTCCATTTATCCAAGTTATCATACATGGATTCTAAATCCCATTTATATTCATCATTTATATCTTTTCTTTCTAAAATTTCATTAAGCTCCATATACTTCCTCCTAAAAATCAATATTATTCAACCCATAGATGATTAAATCCCTTGCTATAGGTGCTGCTGAAGTTCCACCGGTGGAGCCTTCTTCCTCCAGTACAACTGCTATAGCTATTTTTGGGTCACTTGCAGGTGCAAATCCAATAAACCAGGCATGGGATTTACCAGATGCATTTTCTGCAGTTCCAGTTTTGCCTGCTACTTGCACATTCTTTATGCTAGCTTTTCTACCTGTACCTTCCCTTACAACTCCTATCATCATCTCTTTAATTTCATTAGCCTTTAGACTATCAACGGCTTGGGAAATAATCTCAGGTCTACTTAATTTAATTACCTTTCCATTTGGGGACAATATTTGTTTAACTAAAATTGGCTTTACTATGTTTCCATTATTTGCTACTCCAGATGCAACCATTGCCATATTAAGAGGTGTTGTTAGAACCTTACCTTGGCCTATTGCAGATGCTGCCAAACTTGTATCCCCTAATTTATCAGTTGGGTAAGAAGAGGTTTTAACTGGCATATCAAATGGAATAGATTTGTTGAACATAAATGCTTCTGCTGTGCTTCTTAATAGGTCATCCCCTACATCGATGGATTTTGTAGTAAAATAAGTATTACATGATTCAATAAGAGCCTGGCTTAAATCTAAATCTCCATGTCCTCCATCCTGGTAATCCTTGAATTCATATCCATCTATTGTTGCTGTTCCAGTACATGTATAGCTCTTTTCTAAATCTAAAGAATTGAGTATTGCAGCCGATGAAATAACCTTAAAAGATGAACCTGGTGCATATAGTCCTTGGGTAGCTCGATTTAACAAGGGACTATTCGTATCCTCTGATATTGTGCCCCAATCATCCTTTAAATTTTTAACATTAAAATCTGGAACGCTAACCATAGCATAGATTTCACCATTTGCTGGATTCATGGCAACTAATGCACCCTTTTTCCCCTTTAATAGAGCTCTAGCCTTTTCTTGTGTTCCATGGTCGATAGTAAGCTCTAAATTGTTACCTATGGTATTTGGAGCAACAATGTTAATAATTTCATCGATGGCTGAATTTTCATTAATATTTAAAAGCTGATTATTGTACACTAATTCTAGCCCAGCCTTGCCATATTCTCTATAGCTATACCCAATAATATGAGAATAGAGACTTCCATATTTATAAATTCTTCTCATCTGGTCATCTTGTTTTTCACTATATGCGAGAACATTTCCGTTTCTGTCTATAATAGAACCCCTGAGTATATTCTCCTCATTAATCCACAATCTTTTATTATAGGAGTTCATCCTAACACTTTCAGCTTCGAATACTTGAAAGTAACTCATATAACCTATTAAGCCAATAAAGGATATACCTATGACTATTAGAACTGAAATAATCCTTCTAATCTCTGATTTCATCATTATCCTCCTCTAAAATAAGGTTCTCTTCTATTGGAAGGTCTTCTGATGCTACTTGAAGTATTCCTAGAGCAATAAAACTTGATAGAACAGAACTGCCTCCATAGGACACAAATGGTAGTGTTATTCCAGTAAGGGGCAGAACCTTAAGAACTCCTCCAAGTATTATTATGGATTGCACCCCAAATAATATGCTTACTCCTAAAGCCAGCATTCTATAAAAAGGATTTATTTGACTTAATGCAATCTTAAAACCTCTATAAACAAGAATCAAAAACAACATTATTATTCCTATACCTGCGAATAAACCCATTTCTTCACAAATTGCAGGAAATATAAAATCCGTATAGGCTAAAGGAATAAACTCAGGATGTCCAAGGCCAAGACCTGTACCAAAAAATCCACCTTCTGCTATTGCAAACAAGGATTGGGTTATTTGATATCCTTTATTATCTATATAGGACCATGGGTCTATCCAAGTAAGAATTCTAACCTTAACGTGATCAAAAAGTACATATCCAAGGCTTCCACCAAAAGCAAATAAACCTAGATTATATAATATTAGTCTTCGGTCCTCTTCGTATATATACTGGATAGCAATAAAGATACCATAGAATATCAATGCAGTTCCTAAATCCTTTTGTAAGAACAAAAGCCCTATAAAAGAATATACTATGCCCAATAAATAATATTTAGCATATTTGTATTTCTTAAACCTACTTGTGTTGGAATAATATGAAGCTAAAAAGAATATTAGGAGTATTTTGGTTATCTCAGCAGGCTGAAAGCTAAAGCTTCCTATCCTAATCCAGTTTATAGCCCCGTATTTCCTAGTTCCAAGTGCAAATGTCAATATAAAAAGAAAATATGCCATTCCTATATAGAGGGGTATCCACTTTTGCCAACCTCTAATAAATCTTAAAACGAAGTAAGTCATATAGAATATAAGTATTCCAAAGGTTAGCCAAACCAATTGTTTAACTCCCAATTCAGGATCTATCCTATATATCATAATAACTCCTATGGATATTAGCATGGTCACTACTAAGAATATGTAATTATCACCTTTAGAAACCTTAAGCAGAAAAAAATTAGAAATATAGATTATAAGAATTAAACCTATAGCTGTAATATACGTATATTTATTTACAGATTCCCATTGATAAATGAACAATAAAGATAATGATAAAATCTCAAATAGAAACAATAAATTTCTTGGAGATTTTGTACTTACTCCATTCTTAAACATAGTATTCTCCTATCCTCTATTAACAAATAAGAATTCAACATTTCCAACCTTGATAACATCTCCACTATCCAGTTTAACTACATCTTGAATTCTTTCATCGTTTAGAAAAGTTCCATTAGCACTATTAAGGTCCTCAAGATAGTAATCTCCCTCATCTTCAGTAATCTTTAAATGCTTTTTAGATACAAATGGGTCCTTTAAATAAATATTATTATCATTGGCCCTCCCAAGGGTTAGTTGCTTGTCGATAGAATAGTGCTCCAACATCTTATAGGGCAAACTATCAATTCTATTAATTAGCTTCAGATATGCACTATCATCTGTAGATAGAGTATTTATGCTTTTTATGTCTAAATAAATCAACCTAATAATACTAAACACGAAAAGATATATAATAATTATAAAGATGTACTTAAAAATAATTGACAATAGATTAAACATACTGCACCTCCCTTAAAACCTATGTTACCATAAAGTCTTTACAATTGGAATTATTTTGATACTCTATATTTATCTTTAAGCTCAAATCTGATACTATATAAGTGTAGGACACTGGAGGTGTTTATATGAAAAAATTAACAAGATCCAAGAATAACAGAATGATCTTTGGTGTATGTGGAGGTTTGGCTGAATTTTTCAATATTGATGCAGCTATTATTAGAATAATTTGGTTTGTAATGGCCCTTACTTCCTTTGGAACTCTAGCTATTATCTACCTGTTATGCGGGGTAATAATCCCTGAAGATGATGGTTATATTTATCAAGATGGGGAATCAACGAATAATATGGATACTTCACTTTTCATTGGATTAGGATTGATTATAGTTGGTGCATATTTTCTACTGAGAATTATATATCCTCAAATCATGAGATTAGGTAGATACTGGCCAGTACTTCTAATAATACTGGGAATATATATTATTTTTAATAGCAAAAAGTCGGAATAAGGTCTTGGTATCCAAGACCTTTAAAATATGAGGTGGAAAATGAGAATTACTGATTTACAATATCAAAAGAATAAAAAACGAATTAATGTATATATAGATAATGAGTTTGCATTTGGTATAGATGAGGAATTAAAATTTCGTTACTCCCTCCACTTAGATGATGAGATTAGTCAGGAATTTATAGATGAAGTTATAAAAGCTGAAGAACAGTTAAAGGTTAACAATTATGCATTTAGACTGCTTTCATTTAGACAAAGGTCAGAAAAAGAAATTCATATGGCCTTAAAAAGAAAAGGCTATAATGAAGAAAATATCTCTCATACTATAGACTACTTAAAACAAAACAAATATATAGATGATGAATACTTTACCAAAAGCTTCATTGCTGACAAGCAGAATTTAAATGGATATGGCTCTCAAAAGATCAAATATGAGCTAATAAAAAAAGGAATATCTAAGGAAACTATTGAAAAACATCTAATTAAGGATAACCAAGAAGAATATGAATTAGCTCTTCAGGTTGCCTCTAAAAAATTAAATAGCTATAAAGATCAGGATAAGAATTCAACATGGAATAAACTTGGAGGCTTTCTTCAAAGAAAGGGATATTCATTTGATATAATCTCCAAGGTATTAAGGACATTACTTGAAGATAGGTGGTAAAATGCATTATGTTTATATAGTAAAATGTAGTGATGATACATTATATACTGGCTATACAGATAATATCGAAAAAAGGATAATTACACATAATGAGGGTCATGGTGCAAAATACACTCGTGGAAGATTGCCAGTAGAATTGTGTTTTTTTGAAACTTATAATACTAAATCTGAGGCTATGAGTAGAGAATATAGAATAAAGCAGCTGAGCAGAAAGAAAAAGCTTGAGCTCATAGGAGGCTATAAGAAATGAATCTTTTATTAGAAACGCTGTCAAATAATCCTGTAATTGCAGCCATCAATAATTTGGAAAATTTAGATATGGCCTTACGTTCCCAAAGCCAGATTATATTTCTTAATACAGGCAATATTTTCAACCTAAAGGATATATCAAACAGAGTCAAATCAAAAGAAAAACAACTTTTTATATACTTAGATTCAATAGATGGATTTTCTAAAGATACATGGGGATTAGAATATATTGCAAAAAATATTCAGTTAGATGGAATTATTACCAAAAAGCAAAACCTTGTAAAATTATCTAAGGATATGGGGATATTTACAATAGAAAAAATTATAATCCATGATTCTCTTACTCTTGAAAGTACATTAACCACTTTAAAAACCCTTAGACCTCATGCGATTGATCTTTCACCAGGATTATTGCTAAAGATTATACAGCGTCTATCACAGGAAACTATGATTCCCATCATCGCAAGCGGACTAATAGAGGAAGGTCAGGATATCCATAACGCTTTGAAATCTGGAGCTGTTGGTATATCATCAAGCAATACTAAAATATGGAATATAAAATTTTAAGAGGGTGCTAAGCACCCTCTTCTTCTGACTTTTCTTTTCTTTTACGCCTTGGCTTTATATAAATTCCTATTATAAGGGCAAATAGCAAAGATGAAAAACCTGCAATTCCCAATATCAAAGACATTTCCAAATACTTAATACTGTACTTTTCAGTGATATTATCAAATATAGATAGCAAATTATAAGTAGCAGCCAATACTATTATAGAACCAGGTAAATACTTCACAAATCTATATTCCTTAAAAATCAAATGGAATATAATAGTAATAATCATAGCGCCTAATGTAACATAAAGCATAATTTTGGTATTATCCATGTATACCACGAATTCCTTCATGTATTTAGTAACCATCTCCATTAAATCCCCTCCTACCACCCTTTTATAGAGTATTTATGCCCACTACGCTATATTAATAATCTAATTCTTTACCCCCATTTTTTATTATTTCATTTTGCCATATATTAGAATATCTTCCTATAGCCCATTGCGACATTATGACAGAGTATTCATAAGGAAGCTTAATTCTAGCAGCAGGGTTGTTGATAATATTACCATCTTCTAAATAATATACTATTAAATGAGAACTAGTTATAACTACTATGAATTCATTATTAGGTGATGAAAACACATCTATAGCATCAGGAACTATAAGCCTAACAGCATCCCATGGAACAACCTGTTCATCATAGTTTACCATTTCCTTTGGTGGTATGGCCTTTATATTAAAGTCATTAAAAAGTTCCTCACTATTTTGCTTGTAGTTGACCCTTCCTTTCAATATCCAATATCCATTTTTCCTAACAAGGCCAATATTTTCCTCATTAGGCACTATATTGGAGTCGATATTCATAGAGCCTATGGCATTTTCAGTGAAAATCTCCTTGCCGTTTTCTCCAAGAAGGTCTGATAACTTAATTGGTTTCTTTTCCTCTAGGTTATCAATTGCATAAACTTGAAGAGTTCTTTTAGAATTTAGATTTAAATCTATATTTTCTACAGAAATATAGTCATTACCTATAAAAAGTATATTTCTTAATATGGATGGCAAATCTACTAAATCCTCTTTAGACTTTGCAGATGAGAAAGCCATCATAGGCATTTCCTCTT
>CAZAJU010000058.1:0-12944 GCA_964485455.1 uncultured Tissierella sp. | reverse complement strand
TTTTTGTTTCTAAGTCACCACACATTAATAACCAATAAATCACTACTAAGTTAAAAAAATTAGAATCTGTAGTGAGCAAAAGCCTTATTTGCCTCAGCCATTTTATGTGTATCTTCTCTCTTTTTAACACTTGAACCTAAACCATTAGCAGCATCCATTAATTCCTTTGCTAATTTTTCAACCATAGTTTTTTCTCCTCTACTTCTAGAGTAGTTAACTAACCATCTAAGTCCTAATGTTTCTCTTCTATCTGGTCTAACTTCTATCGGAACCTGGTAAGTTGCTCCACCTATACGTCTAGCTTTAACTTCTAGAACTGGCATGATATTGTTTATAGCTTTGTAGAATACCTCTAGTGGATCTTCACCAGTCTTTTCTGCAACATAGTCAAATGCTCCATAAACTATATTTTCAGCAATTCCTTTTTTTCCATCAAGCATGATTTTATTGATTAGTTTTGTTACTATTAGATCATTGTAAATTGGATCTGGCATAATTTCTCTTTTGGATATATGTCCTTTTCTTGGCACTTTACTTCCCTCCTTAACTATTAAAGTCGATTCATAGGTACTCGGCAGTGAGCCGTGTGCGCCAAAATGCATCTATATTAACAGATTGAATCTTGCATTTAAGCGATTTTAATTTGAGCCATCTTACTTCTTAGCTTTTTTAGGTCTCTTTGCACCATATTTAGATCTGCTTTGTTGTCTCTTGTCAACACCAGCAGTATCCAAGGTACCCCTTACAATATGGTATCTAACTCCAGGAAGGTCTTTAACTCTTCCACCTCTAATTAGTACAACACTATGCTCTTGTAGGTTGTGACCAATTCCAGGAATATATGCAGCTACTTCAAATCCATTAGTTAGTCTTACTCTTGCTACCTTTCTCAAAGCTGAGTTAGGTTTCTTAGGAGTTACTGTTCTAACAGCTACACACACACCTCTTTTTTGTGGGGAATTAACTTCTGTTTCCTTCTTTCTAAGAGTATTTAAATTTACTCCTAAAGCTGGTGATTTTGATTTGTAAACAACTTTTTCTCTGCCTTTTCTAATTAATTGGTTAATGGTTGGCATCAAGGCACCTCCTTCTTTTTATTTTAATAACGCAGCTACTGCTGCATTAATATCAATGCCACAAGCCTTACCCAGATTCTCCATAGTATTAACACGAACAATTTGAATATGCTTGATATTACTTAGCTCCTCAATTTCTCCTATGACTTTCTTTTCAGCATCTTCTGCTATAAAAACAATATCTACAAGAGAAGAGTTGAGAGCCCTTTTTACTTGCTTTGCACCTACGATTTTATTATGTGTACTAAGCTTTGTTAGCAAAACCATCTCCTCCTTTAAACACTTTAAAGATTATGTGGACCAAAGTCCACATAATCTTATTTTTGTATAAAGTCATCACGAGTTTGCACACTTAAATATTCTATCATTGGAGTATTTCGGTGTCAACTAAATTCTCCTCAAGTAATTCAATATTTTCTTCAGACTTTAATTTTATATTTTTATATTTCTTCATACCAGTACCTGCAGGAATCAACTTACCAATTATAACATTTTCTTTAAGTCCAATCAGGAAGTCTTCCTTGCCTTTTATCGCAGCTTCAGTCAGGACTCTTGTCGTCTCCTGGAATGATGCAGCTGATAGGAATGAATCAGTAGCCAAGGAAGCCTTTGTTATTCCTAGTAAAGTTCTCTTTCCTACTGCTGGCAATCCGCCTTCTTCGATCACTTTTTCGTTTGTTTCATCAAACTCATGTGCACTTACAAGGCTTCCAGGAAGCATATCAGTATCTCCAGCATCCTCTATTTTAACTCTGGATAACATCTGTCTTACAATAACCTCAATGTGCTTATCGTTGATATCAACACCCTGAAGTCTATATACTCTTTGTACTTCCTTAACTAAATAATTCTGAACTCCTCTAACACCCTTAATCTTAAGAATATCATGTGGGTTAACTGAACCATCAGTTAATTCATCACCGGCCTCAATAACATCCCCAGTTCTTACCTTTAATCTAGCACCATAAACAATTCCATAGGTTGCACTTTCTCCATCAGCTGCAGTAATTACTACTTCCTTCTTCCTCTTGGATTCATTTATAGTAACTGTACCGCTGATTTCTGAAATAACTGCTAGTCCCTTTGGCTTTCTAGCTTCAAAAAGCTCCTCAACTCTAGGAAGACCTTGAGTTATATCGGCTGCAGCTGCAACTCCACCTGTATGGAAGGTTCTCATTGTAAGCTGAGTTCCCGGCTCACCAATTGACTGAGCAGCTATGATACCTACGGATTCACCTATATTTACTTTGCTACCTGTAGCAAGATTTTTACCATAGCAATGAGCACAAACCCCATGTTTAACCTTACATCCAAGTACTGATCTTACCTTAACTTCTAATATTCCAATTTTTTCAATATATTCGGCTATGTCTTCTGTAATCAATTCATTTGCCTTAACGATAATCTCTCCTGTTTCAGGATGTAAAATATCTTCAAAAGCATATCTTCCTTCAATTCTATCCTTTAAGTCCTCGATAACTTCCTTTCCGTCCTTAAAGGCTTTTACAGATAAATATTCATCTGTACCACAGTCAATTTCCCTTACTATTACATCCTGGCTAACATCAACAAGTCTTCTAGTTAAGTATCCAGAGTCAGCAGTTCTAAGAGCTGTATCAGCAAGTCCCTTTCTAGAACCGTGTGTAGATATGAAGAATTCAAGTACTGAAAGCCCCTCTCTAAAGTTTGACTTTATTGGTATTTCAACGGTTCTACCTGAAGCTGAAGCCATCAGACCTCTCATACCTGCAAGCTGTCTTATCTGGTTCTTACTACCTCTCGCACCTGAAAGAGCCATGATATAGATGTTGTTCATAGGGTCCAGATTATCCATTAGAGCATCTGTAACCTCTTCTGTAGTATTATTCCAAACATTGATTACATTTTCATATCTTTCATCATCTGTTATTAGACCTCTTCGATAAGATTTTTCAAGCTTATCTACTTCTTGCTCAGCTTTTTTGATCAATTCATACTTTTCATCAGGAATTACAATATCCCCCATAGATACGGATATAGCACCTATCGTAGAATATTTAAATCCTGTTTCCTTTATATGATCAAGCAAAGTAGCTGTTACAATATTTCCATGTTTGCTATATGATTTCTCTATAATTTTACCTAGGAATTTCTTGTCTACAACTTTATCAATTTCAAGTGAGTATTTATCATTATTTCTATCAACAAAACCTAAGTCTTGAGGAACATGCTCGTTGAATATAAACCTTCCAACTGTACTTTCTACTAATTGCCCTCTATCATCAGGGTTTAACCTAACTCTAACCTTAACTCTTGCATGAATTCCCACATCTCCATTTGAGAAGGCGTGGAACATTTCATCATAATCCTTGAAGTACTTACCTTCGCCTATTTCTCCTTCTCCGTCTACAGTTAGATAATAGCTTCCAAGCACCATATCCTGTGTTGGTGTAGTGATAGGCTTCCCATCCTTAGGTGCAAGAATATTATTTGTAGAAAGCATCAAAAGTCTTGCTTCAGCTTGGGCTTCAGTAGATAGAGGTACGTGAACCGCCATCAAAGTCAGCATTATAAGCTGTACAAACCAATGGATGAAGTTTAATAGCCTTACCCTCTACTAGAACTGGTTCGAATGCTTGAATTCCAAGTCTATGAAGTGTTGGTGCTCTATTTAACAATACAGGATGGTCTTTTATTACAGATTCCAATACATCCCAAACCTGTGGCTTAACTCTTTCAACCATTCTCTTTGCACTCTTAATATTATGCGCATGACCTTCTGATACCAACTTTTTCATTACAAATGGCTTAAACAATTCTAATGCCATTGTCTTAGGAAGACCACATTGGTAAAACTTAAGATTTGGACCAACTACTATAACCGAACGACCAGAATAGTCAACTCTCTTTCCAAGTAGGTTTTGTCTAAATCTACCTTGCTTACCCTTTAACATATCTGATAGTGATTTAAGCGGTCTATTTCCCGGACCTGTTACAGGTCTTCCACGTCTACCATTATCTATTAATGCATCTACAGCTTCTTGAAGCATTCTTTTTTCGTTTCTAACTATAATATCAGGCGCCCCTAAATCAAGAAGTCTTTTTAATCTATTATTTCTATTGATTACTCTTCTATATAAGTCGTTTAAGTCTGATGTTGCAAATCTACCACCATCAAGCTGAACCATAGGTCTTAAATCAGGCGGTATAACTGGAACAACATCTAAAACCATCCATTCAGGCAAATTTCCAGATTTTCTAAAAGCCTCTATTACCTCAAGTCTTCTAGTTATTCTAATTTTTTTCTGTCCTGAAGCGTCTTTAAGTTGAGCTCTTAAATCGTTGGATTCAGTCTCCATATCGATCTTTGCTAACAATGCTTTAATGGCTTCAGCACCCATCATGGCTTTGAATTTGTTTCCATACTTATCATATGCATCTCTATATTCAGCTTCAGTTAATAGTTGCTTTTCATAAAGCGGAGTATCTCCACCTTCAATTACTATATATGATGCGAAATACAACACTTTCTCCAAAGCTCTAGGGCTCATATCAAGAATTAATCCCATTCTTGACGGAATGCCTTTGAAGTACCAAATGTGAGATACAGGAGCTGCTAATTCAATATGCCCCATTCTCTCTCTACGAACCTTTGATTTAGTTACTTCTACACCACATCTATCACATACTACACCCTTGTATCTTACTCTCTTGTATTTACCGCAGTGGCACTCCCAGTCCTTAGTTGGTCCAAATATTTTTTCGCAGAACAACCCCTCTTTTTCAGGCTTTAATGTTCTATAGTTTATTGTCTCTGGTTTTTTTACTTCTCCTTTAGACCATTGTCTAATTTTTTCGGGAGATGCTAGGCCAATTTTTATTGAGTCAAATGTGTTTAGTTCAAACAAGGAGTATCTCTCCTTTCATTATAAGATAATTTTTAACACCATAGCTAACTAATCGAAATCTTCCTCATCATCTAAATCATCTTCTTCGATTTCCATATCATCTTCTTCATTTTCCTCTAATAGAAATCCCAAAGGTAATTCTGGCACAGTTCTTTTCTTAGAACCCATGTCTTTATTTAGGTCATCTTCTTCATCATCGAAGCTGCCAGAGGATAATTCATCTCCTATCAACTCCAAATCAGAAAGATCATCATCTAAGGATTCCTTAATTTCAACTTCACCAATATCTTCAGACAATACCTTCACGTCCAAAGCTAAACTCTGAAGTTCCTTAATCAATACCTTAAATGATTCAGGTATTCCCGGCTCAGGAATATTTTCTCCCTTAACAATAGCTTCATAGGTCTTAACTCTACCTACTATATCGTCAGACTTAACAGTCAATATTTCCTGTAGTGTATGAGACGCCCCATAGGCTTCAAGTGCCCAAACCTCCATCTCACCGAATCTCTGACCACCGAACTGAGCCTTACCACCAAGAGGCTGTTGAGTTACAAGTGAATAAGGTCCCGTAGAACGAGCATGTATCTTATCATCAACAAGGTGGTGAAGTTTAAGCATATACATATAACCTACAGTTACAGGCTTATCAAAGCTTTCACCGGTTCTTCCATCTCTTAATTGTATCTTTCCACTTTCCGGATAGCCAGCTTCTTTTAATGCATCCATTATGTCTTGCTCATTAGCACCGTCAAAAACAGGAGTTGCTATATGCCATCCAAGTTTTTTAGCAGCTAATCCCAAGTGAACCTCCAATACCTGACCAAGGTTCATACGGGATGGAACTCCTAGTGGATTCAATACTATCTGTACAGGCGTACCATCTGGTAAATATGGCATATCTTCTTCTGGAAGTATTCTTGATATAACCCCCTTATTACCATGACGTCCACACATTTTATCTCCAACGTTGATCTTTCTCTTAGTTGCTATATAAGCTCTTACCATCTGGTTAACTCCAGGAGGAAGCTCATCCCCATTTTCTCTTGTGAAAATCTTTACATCAATAATAATTCCTGATTCTCCATGAGGTACTCTTAAGGATGTGTCTCTTACTTCTCTTGCTTTTTCACCAAATATAGCTCTTAATAATCTCTCTTCAGCTGTAAGCTCTGTTTCTCCCTTAGGGGTTACTTTTCCTACCAAGATATCTCCAGATTTAACTTCAGCACCTATACGAATTATTCCTCTTTCGTCAAGGTCCTTTAGCATTTCTTCTCCAACATTAGGAATGTCTCTTGTAATCTCCTCTGGTCCTAGCTTAGTATCCCTAGCTTCTGACTCATACTCTTCAATATGAACAGAGGTTAATACATCCTGCATTACCAGCTTCTCATTTACAAGCATAGCATCCTCATAGTTGTAACCTTCCCAAGTCATAAATGCAATAAGAATATTCTTACCTAGTGCAATTTCACCTAGTTCAGTACTTGGTCCGTCCGCAATAATCTGGCCCGCTTCAACCTTTTCACCATATTTTACTATAGGTCTTTGGTTCATTGTAGTACCAGCATTTGTTCTCTTAAACTTCAATAACTTATATCTATCTATTTGATTATCTCTATCTCTTCTAATAAGAATTTCATTGGAGCTAACCTTATCAACAACTCCAGAATTCTTAGAAACTACAACAATCCCTGAATCCTTGGCAGCTTTATATTCAATACCTGTTCCAATTATTGGAGCCTCCGTTTTCAATAGAGGTACTGCCTGACGCTGCATGTTCGCTCCCATCAGAGCTCTATTGGCGTCATCATTCTCTAGGAAAGGAATCATAGCTGTACCAATGGAAACCAATTGTTTAGGAGAAACATCCATGTAATCTATTTCAGATATTGGGAATATATCGATAATTCCAGCTTTTCCTCTAGCAATCAGCCTTTGATTAATAAAATGATTATTCTCATCAAGTGGCTCATTTGATTGGGCAATTATCAATTCATATTCTATATCTGCAGTTAAATAATCAATCTGATCTGTAACTTTTCCTGTTGTTTTATCTACTTTTCTATAAGGTGCCTCAATAAATCCATATTCATTTATTCTAGCGTAAGTAGTCAAAGATGTTATAAGACCTATATTTGGTCCTTCTGGAGTCTCTATAGGACACATTCTGCCATAATGAGAGTTGTGTACGTCTCTAACCTCCATGCCTGCTCTATCTCTACTTAAACCACCAGGCCCCAAAGCAGACATTCTTCTCTTATGTGTAAGCTCAGCAAGAGGATTTGTCTGATCCATGAACTGTGACAACTGGCTGGAACCAAAGAATTCCTTCAAAGAAGCAACTACAGGTCTTATGTTAATAAGAGCTTGAGGTGTAGCTACATCTATGTCTTGTAT
This sequence comes from uncultured Tissierella sp., assembly GCA_964485455.1. Lineage (GTDB taxonomy): Bacteria > Bacillota > Clostridia > Tissierellales > Tissierellaceae > Tissierella_B. The sequence continues at coordinate 5,578 of CAZAJU010000058.1, read as the reverse complement.
AGTCATTCTCTCTCTTACAACTCTTTCCATTCTGGAAAGACCAATTCTAAATTGATTTTGTAAAAGCTCTCCAACACTTCTTATACGTCTATTTCCCAAGTGGTCGATATCATCGGTTAAACCAACTCCAGAAAACAGGTTGAATTCATAATTTATACTTGCAATTATATCATCTACAATTATATGCTTTGGTGAAAGCTCCTTAGCTCTATCCATAATTGCTTTTTTCAATTCATCTTCATCATCGTAAGTTGCAATAAGTTCCTTCATTAAAGGATAGTAAACTTTTTCTTTAAAGCCTAAATCAGATAATGAAAATGGCAAATCAAATGCCTTGCTATTTACGAAGTTATTTCCTAATACTTTTATTTCTCTTCCATCATCTAAAAGTATGTTGATTGAATTGATACCGCTGTCTTCAATCTCTATAGCCTTATCTCTGGAGATCTTTTCTCCCTTGGCAATAAACAACTCTCCGGTTTCTTGATTAATTATGTCATGTGCTGCTCTTTTACCAAATATTCTATTATAAAGGGCTAATTTTTTATTGAACTTGTATCTACCAACCTTTGCTAAATCATATCTTCTAGGATCGAAGAATAAGTTGTTTAAAAGTGTTTTAGCACTATCTACTGTTGGTGGTTCACCAGGACGAAGTCTCTTATATATTTCTATAAGTGCTTCCTCTTCAGTAGTAGTCCCATCCTTTTCAAAGGTTCTTAATAGTTGTTCTGTTTCGCCTAAAAGTTCAACAATTTCACTATTTGATACAATCTTTAAGGCTCTCAATAACGTAGTTATAGGTACTTTTCTGGTTCTGTCTATTCTTACATATACGACATCATTTGAGTCTGATTCGTATTCCAGCCAGGCTCCTCTATTAGGAATAAGAGTGGATGAGTAAAGTCTCTTACCTGTTTTATCTATCTCCTCTCCAAAATAAACCCCTGGAGATCTAACTAACTGGCTAACAACAACTCTCTCTGCACCGTTGATTATGAAAGTACCTTTTTCAGTCATTAAAGGCATATCTCCCATAAAGACTTCCTGTTCTTTTACTTCACCAGTGTCTTTATTAATAAGCCTTACCTTGACTTTTAATGGTGCTGAGTAGTTTGAATCTCTTTCTCTTGCTTCATCCTCATCATACTTTAGCTGTTCACCAATATGGTAATCAACAAACTCTAATATTAGATTCCCAGTATAGTCTTGTATTGGACTAATATCCTCAAAAACTTCCTTCAATCCTTCCTTAATAAACCAATCATAGGAGGAGGTCTGAACCTCAACCAAGTCAGGCAGTTCAAGCACCTCATCAATGCGTGAGTAACTCATTCTAACCCGTTTACCAAATGTTACAGGATGTGCCATGTAAAAATTCACCCCTTATTAAACTAAAATTCCAAAAGCATTGCTTTTGGTAATTCTTTTCAATTATTTAATAATATTGCCTTACTATAAAAACTTTATACAACAAGGCAATTTTACAATATTATGCAATATATTATACTACCACATCAGTTCAAGCCTGTCAACATATTTCCTAAATAAATATTTCTTACAGAAAGAAAAACTATTCTCTACTTATATTTCATTGATTCCATTCATGAAAAATTTCCTATTCATAATAAGAAAAGCTTCTAACGAAGCGTTAGATGTAGCATTTCTTGTTACTCATTGATAGAAAGTTCTATTTATATAAGATTCAAGGTAGAACTTTCCTATTCGTAATAAAAAAAGACTCTCAACAAAATGAGAGTCTTCTGTAAGTTTAAATTACTTAACTTCTACTGAAGCGCCTACTTCTTCTAATTTAGCTTTCATTGATTCAGCTTCTTCTTTTGAAGCGCCTTCCTTAAGTGTCTTAGGAGCTCCATCAACTACTTCTTTAGCTTCTTTTAATCCTAATCCAGTTAATTCTCTTACTACTTTGATAACCTTAATCTTTTCTGCACCTGATGAAGCTAGTACAACATCGAATTCAGTTTTTTCTTCAGCTGCTGCTGGAGCTGCTGCTGGACCTGCTGCTACTGCTACTGCTGCTGGAGCTGATGCACTAACTCCGAATTCTTCTTCTAATGCTTTAACTAAATCAGATAATTCTAATACTGTAAGATTTTTTACATCTTCAATTAAACTTAATACTTTTTCACTTGCCATTATAATATCCCTCCGAAATTTTCTTAATTTTCTAAGCCGCTTTAATTAAGCTGCCTTCTTCTCTGCTATTGCATTTAATACTACTGCAAGACCTCTGATTGTACCTTGAAGTACATTTGCAAAACCTTGAATTGGTGCATTTAATCCACCAAGTGCTTGAGCAATAAGTACCTCTCTTGGTGGTAATTCTGCTAAGTCATTTACTCCCTTAACATCAATTAACTTACCATCAACTATACCTGCTTTGATTTCAAGCTTATCATGAGTCTTTGCGAATTCAGCAGTAATTTTAGCTGCTGAAACAGGGTCTTCATAACCGAAAGCAATTGCTGACGGTCCTTTTAAGAATTGATTGAACTCTTCCAACCCTAAATCCTTGAAAGCTATTCTCATCATAGTGTTCTTATATACTTTATAATCAACACCAGCTTTTCTATATTGGCTTCTCAATTCAGTAAGCTGCTCTACGTCTAATCCTCTGTAGTCAACAAGAACGATAGATTGAGCTTTTGCTATCTTCTCTTTAATCTCTTCAACGTTCTGACTTTTTACCTTAAGAGTTTCTTCTTTCAAATCATTCACCTCCCAGATATAACGAGTATAAATAAAGGCCCCTTACGTAGACACGAAGAGACCCTAATTTCAAATTAGAACTCACCTCGGTAGGGTATTTAAACCATTTGGTCCCTACTGTCTACGGTTACCTATTTATTTAACTTTGTTAGTATATCAATTATTTCTTTATTTGTCAACTAATCAGTTAACTTTGCTGAATTTATTTTAATTCCAGGACCCATAGTACTTGATAGTACAACTGACTTCAAATATTTACCTTTTGAAGCAGCTGGCTTAGCTTTAATTAAAGCACTTATTAGTGAATCAAAATTCTCTTGTAATTTTTCTGCACCAAAGGATGCCTTTCCTATAGGAACGTGAACAATGTTTTGTTTATCTACTCTATATTCAACTTTACCAGCTTTGATTTCATTGATTGCGTTAGCAACATCAAATGTTACTGTACCGGACTTAGGGTTTGGCATTAATCCCTTAGGTCCTAACACTCTACCTATTCTACCTACAACACCCATCATATCTGGAGTTGCAACTACTACATCAAAATCCATCCAGCCTTCTTGTTGAATTCTTGCTACCATTTCATCTCCACCAACGAAATCAGCACCAGCTTCTTGAGCTTCAGTTACTTTATCTCCTTTGGCAATAACAAGAACTCTCTTTGTCTTACCAGTACCATGTGGTAATACAACAGCTCCTCTTACTTGTTGGTCAGCATGTCTTGAATCAACACCTAATCTTGCTGATAATTCGATAGTCTCATCGAATTTCGCCTTTGAAGTTTGAATAGCTAATTCAATTGCTTCATTAGCATCATATAGTTTTGACTTATCAAATAGCTTTACACTATCTTGATAATTTTTACCTCTTTTTGGCATTTACTTAACCTCCTTGTGGTATTAACGAAAATAAATTCTCCCACTATACTTATTGTTCTACTTCTACTCCCATACTTCTTGCAGTACCTGCTACCATGCTCATAGCAGCTTCTATAGAACCTGCATTTAAATCTGGCATTTTAGTCTCTGCAATTTCTCTTAACTTAGCTTGGGATAATTTTGCTACTTTCTTCTTGTTTGGCTCTTTAGAACCTGATTCAATTCCTAAAGCCTTTTTAATCAATACTGGCACCGGTGGTGTCTTAGTAATGAATGTAAAGGATCTATCTTGATATACAGTAAGAACTACTGGTATTATCAAGCCTGCTTGATCTGCAGTTTTTGCATTGAACTCTTTTGTGAATTGCATGATGTTAACTCCATGAGGTCCTAATGCTGTACCTACAGGTGGTGCTGGAGTTGCTTTACCAGCTGGAATTTGTAACTTAACTAAAGCTATGACTTTTTTCGCCATGAACTTCCACCTCCTCAATAAAATGTGGTTTAGCGGGATAATCCCTCCCACTTACATAAATCTATTTAAAAAGCAAATGCTTAATAAAACTAAATCTTTTCTACTTGTTCAAAATCTAATTCAACTAAAGTTTCTCTTCCAAACATAGAAACAAATACTTTTATCTTTCTTTTTTCCATGCTTAGGCTTTCAATAGTGCCAATAAAGCTTTCAAATGGTCCAGATATTACTTTAACAACATCTTTAACCTTAAAGTCTACTGGAGGCAATATTGTTTCCTGAACACCTAAAGCCTTAACTTCTGCGTCTGAAAGTGGAATAGGCTTCGATGCTGGTCCTACAAACCCTGTTACTCCTCTGGTATTTCTTACAAGATACCATGATTCATCATTAATAATCATCTTTACAAGCACATACCCAGGAAACATCTTTCTTTCTTTAAGTTTCTTTTTCCCAGATTTGGTATCCATATATTCTTCAGTAGGGACTGCAATCTCGAAAATATCGTCTTTCATGCCCCTGTTTTCTACCATCTTCTCAAGGTTCGCCTTAACTTTGTTTTCATGACCTGAATAAGTATGGACTACGTACCATTTGGCTTCCATAGCCCTCTTATCTCTACCTATGTCATTATCCATCATAATGCAGGGACCAACGGCCCTTCCCTCCCTTGTTCACTAAAAAATTAATGATAATACTTGATTTAAACCAAGGTCTATCACATATACGATCAATGCAACAATTGCACTAATTAAAATAACAACGCCTGTATAACTTACCAATTCTTTCTTATTAGGCCATATTACTTTTTTAGTTTCTGCCTTAACCCCTCTAATATACGTAGTCAGTTTTTCCTTAGTCGTAACAGTATTAGTATTAGTATTTGTTGTCACTAATTTCACATCCTTAACTAATCGTATTTAACCTTACAGCAAGATCAACAATTGCATGCAATTGTTTCACACTGCGGCAACGAGTCTTTCTCAGTTTACTACTTTGTTTCTTTATGAGATGTATGGGTTTTGCAGAATTTACAAAACTTCTTTAACTCTACTCTTTCAGTAGTATTCTTCTTATTCTTCTTAGTTGTATAATTTCTTTGTTTACACTCTGTACAAGCCAAGATAATTCTATCTCTCATTAAAAACACCTCCTATATCACCCAAATATATAAATCCAAGTTGTTTTTGGGCATAACACTCCACTATTAACAATACCACTAATATAAACTATCACAAAATAAAATTTATGTCAATAAAAATAGCTTCTAAAGGAATATTAAGTAGAGCTATTTTTTTGCCAATCGACTGAAAGTTATAAAATAGAGCTAAATAGCAGAACTTGCCTATCTATAGTAAAAAATCAATTCAGGGGAGGATTCCCCTCCCCTTATTTTATTATTCGTAAACTTTAGTTACAACGCCTGATCCTACAGTTCTTCCACCTTCACGAATCGCGAATCTTAATCCTTCTTCGATTGCTATCGGTGTGA